>JBJMWV010000302.1:0-4644 GCA_045809985.1 Chthoniobacterales bacterium
GTCGGCGACGTGCGGCATCAAGCGCTCGACCAGGAAGCGGGGCCGGACCTTTACAATTGCAGCCTCCAACTCGCCTGGAAGCAGATGCACTTTCTGGTGCGTGCGCGCAGCGGCATCGATCCGCTACGCCTCGCACCGTCGATTCGCGCACAGGTCGCCGCCGCCGCGCCGGGCACCGGCGTTTTCAACTTCGTCTCACTCGAGAAGGAGGTCGCGAATTCGCTTTGGCAGCCGCGACTGCAAGCGTGGCTCCTCAGCTTTTTCTCGATCGTCGCGCTCACGCTCGCGGCGGCTGGACTCTACGCCGCAATTGCCTACGGCGTGGCGCAACGCACCCGCGAAATCGGAATCCGGATGGCGCTCGGTGCAAATCGCGGCGCGGTCCTGCGTCTCGTTCTGGGGCAGGGGATGCGCGCGGTCGCAATCGGCGTGGCGCTGGGGCTGAGTGGCGCATTCATCTTCTCGCGCGTGCTGCGCGCCTCGATTCACACCACCGCGCCTAACGAGTTCTTCAGCTACGCCGCCGCCTGCCTTCTTCTCATCCTCGCCGCGCTGCTGGCCTGCTGGTTACCAGCGCGACGCGCGACGCGCGTAAATCCGAGCGACGCTTTGCGTGCCGAGTGATGACTGCCTAACGAATACTACCTATGAACTCCTTCACCACCGATCTGCGTTACGCGCTGCGCATGCTGATGAAGTCGCCCGCGTTTTCTGTCGTCGCAATCATCGCGCTCGCTCTCGGTATCGGCGCAAACACCGCGATCTTCAGTGTGGTCAATGCCGTCCTCCTACGGCCGTTGCCATATCCTCACTCCGAGCAACTCGTCGTCTTACGTGAGCGGGCGAACACCTTCGAAGCAGGAGCGGTGAGTTATCCCAATTATCTCGACTGGCGGGCCGGGCAGCACAGCTTCACGGACCTGGCGCTGCTCAACCGCTCAACCTTTAACTTCGCCGAGTCGAATGGCGACGCGCCGCCCGACCGCGTCGCTGGCGCGCGCGTCACTTACAACTTCCTGACGGTTCTCGGGATGAAGCCGATCATCGGCCGCGACCTGACCGAAGCGGACGATCAGCCGGGAAGCGCGCCCGTCGCTTTGATCAGTGAGAAAATCTGGCGTCTGCGTTTCGCTAGATCGCCGAAAGTGCTCGGCCAGCAGGTCACCGTCGATGGCGTGAAGCGCGAGATCATCGGCGTTGTGCCTGATGAAGTGAAGTACCCGCGCTTCTCGCAGATCTGGGTGCCGCTCGCTGAAATGCGGAAGGAAAAATACGTGCTAATGCGCGGGAACCATCCGGGCTTCAATGTCGTTGGCCGCTTGAAAGCCGGCGTTTCGCTCGAGCAGGCGAACGCGGATCTTGATGCAATCGCCGCCGCGCTGGATCAGCAATATCACGATACGAATGCGGGCCGTCGCTTGAACATGAAGCTGCTGCTCGACGCTTCCGTCGGTGAGTATCGGCGGAGTCTTAACCTCTTGTTAGGCGCCGTCGCCTGCGTGCTCCTAATTGCCTGCGCAAACGTGGCGAATCTGCAACTCGCGCGCGCTTTGGCGCGCTCGAAAGAGCTCGCGGTGCGCGCTGCGCTCGGTGCGAGTCGTTGGTCGCTCGCGCGTCAGCTTCTCACCGAAAGCACGCTCCTTGCGCTCGCCGGCGCCGCGGCCGGCGTGATCCTCGCGATCTGGAGTCTCGATGCGATCATCGCGCTTTCGCCGCAGAACATCCCGCGTTTCAAAGAGACACGCATCGATACCACGGCGCTGATCTTCACCGCGGCGGTCGGTGTCCTCGCCGGGATTCTCGCTGGTATTTGGCCGGCCTGGAAAATCTCAAGCACCGAAGCGCTTTCGCTCGTTCTGCATGAAGCCGGCACGCGCGGCGGCAGTGGCGGCGCGGCGCGGCAACGTGCGCGTTCTGCATTGGTCATCACGCAAGTCGCACTCGCGGTCGTGCTCCTTGCGGCCGCAGGGTTAACTCTGAAGAGCTTCTGGCGGGCGCAGAACGCGCCGCTGAATTTCGATCCGCACAACATCCTCCTCGCCGCGATCGACCTGCCGAAAATCGGCTACGACAAGATCGATGAGAAGGGAATGCAGGTCTATGACGACGACAAAGTCCGCGGCTTTTACGATCGCTTGCTCGAGCGCGTGCGCGTTCTGCCCGGCGTGGAAGCGGCGGCGATCGGCGTGAATATCCCGTTCGACGAAAGCGAATGGGACAGCAGCTTTCATCTCACCGGCACGCCGAAACCGGAGCCGGGTAAGGAGCCATCCGCCGAGATCAACATAGTCTCGCCGGATTACTTCAAGGTCATGGGCATGCCGATCATTCGTGGACGAGGGTTCGATTCGCGCGAGACGCCGGATGAGAACCGCTCGCACTCCGTGATCATCGACGAAACTTTCGCGCAGCGTTACTTCGCGGGGCGCGATCCGATCGGGTTGAACATCGACGACAACCAGCGCGGTGACGTGGACAACCCACAAGAGGACTCAAAGTTTCCGCCGCTCACAATTATTGGCATCGTCGCGCGCACGCGGAACGAAGCACCCGGCGAAAACAACGTCGAGAAGCTCGGGTTCGTGCACATGTATTTCTCGGATGTCCAGGACCCATCGCCCAGCAACACGCTCATGCTGCGCGTAAAGGGCGGCGATCCGAAGGCGCTCGTTCCACTCGTTAGGCGAGAAGTCCAGGCGATCGATCCGAGCCTGCCGATCGGCAGTGTTGCCACGATGGAGGAGAACATCGGCGCGAGTCTCTCGACGCGGCGCCTAACCATGACTCTGCTCGGCACGTTTGCCGGGCTCGCGCTCCTCCTCGCGAGCGTCGGGTTGTATGGCGTGATGGCATTGAGCGTGACGCAGCGCACGCGTGAGCTGGGCATTCGTCTCGCGCTCGGTGCGGCGAAGGCGGACGTGTTCCGGCTCGTGCTCGGACAAGGCGCGGTGCTGATCGCGATGGGTCTGGGGCTGGGGTTGGTCGGAGCACTCGCGGCGGGCCGTGCGCTCGCCAGCGTGCTCTACGGAGTCGGCGCGATCGATCTGCCTGCCCTGCTCACCGCGATCATTTCGCTGAGCGCGGTCGCAATGCTGGCGTGCTTTTTCCCTGCGCAACGGGCCACGCGCGTCGATCCGATGGTCGCGCTGCGCGACGAATGAACGTTACTTGATCAGCTTCGATCGTCATCCGCCGCCATCGCGGTCGCGAGAATAGCGAGCCCGCCACGACCTTGCCTAACGAATACAGACATCGCCGCGGCGCGGCACTGACGGTCGCGATGCTGCGCCGAGATCAACCTCCCAACTCGCGGTGGCGTGGACAGCTGACCAGGTGATCATTGACCATCCCGGTAGCTTGCATCAGCGCGTAACCGATGGTTGAGCCGACGAATTTAAATCCGCGCTTGAGCAAGTCGCGGCTCATCGCGTCGGACTCCGGCGTCCGTGCGGGCACATCCGTCATGCGACGCCAACAATTCTGGACGGGCTGCCCGCGAACGAAGCTCCACAGGTAAGCGTCGAAGCTGCCGAACTCTGCGCGCACGACGCTGAATGCTTTGGCGTTCGTGATTGTAGCCGCAATCTTCAGCCGGTTGCGCGCGGTTCCAGGATCAGCCAGCAACCGCTCTACGTCCCGCGCGCCATAACGCGCGATTTTCTCCGGACGAAAGCCGTGAAAGGCTTTTCGATAATTCTCCCGCTTCTTCAGGATCGTGCTCCAGCTCAAGCCGGCCTGCGCGCCTTCCAGAATGAGGAATTCAAAAAGCTCGCGGTCATCGTGGACCGGCACACCCCACTCCTGGTCATGGTAGGTAATGTTTGGCTCGACCGTAGCCCAGGGACAACGCGGCATCTCTTAACGTCGCTTGATTATCCGCGCAGTGAACAAGCCATTCATCTTTCTTCTACAACCCGGGCAATCCGGCGATCGGGAATCAGCCAGGTCAAAGCAACCACAACGTAGATGCATCCCGCCAGCCATGGTTGCCAAAATGAAATCGCGATCCCGGCGGCATAAAGGAGTGGCGACAGTTTACCTTTCCAATCGTGACCGATTGCGCGAGCTAACCGTGAATCGCGGCCGGCCTCGAAGATGACGAGTTTTTGCAGGACGTAGTAAGCGACGGCCGCCAGTAACAGCACTGCGCCGTAAATCGCGGAGGGCAGGGAAGTGAAGTGGTTCTCGCCCATCCAACCGGTTGCGAACGGCAGAAGTGAAAGCCAGAAGAGCAGGTGCAGGTTCGCCCACATGATCGCGGCGTTCACGCGCGGCGCCGCTTTGATCAGGTGATGGTGGTTATTCCAGTAGATGCCAATGTAGATAAAGCTCAGAACGTAGCTCAGGAAGACCGGGAGTAGCGGTT
The DNA here is from genome assembly GCA_045809985.1 of Chthoniobacterales bacterium. Taxonomy (GTDB): domain Bacteria; phylum Verrucomicrobiota; class Verrucomicrobiia; order Chthoniobacterales; family UBA10450; genus JACCTI01. Next base: position 4,367 of record JBJMWV010000302.1, read on the forward strand.
CCAATGCGGCCAAATCAGACCCGTGCGGCACCTTCAACTCCAGCACCATGATGGTGATGATGATCGCGAGGACGCCGTCGCTGAATGCTTCGAGCCGGTTCTTTTCCATCGATGAACGTGCGCAGGCGAATCCGCGAGTCCGCGGGGTGCGAAAAGCGAAGTGAAGACGCTACTTTGCCGACCCGGGAACGGGGACAACAAACTTCCCGTCCTTCTCCGCAACCATTGGCGAACTGGTGCTCGAACTGCTGCCTGAGTCGGCCTTCGTATCGACGGTA
>JBJMWV010000303.1:0-4699 GCA_045809985.1 Chthoniobacterales bacterium
GATCACTTCAATCTTCTTTGCACCCGCATCGATGCTGTTTTCGATCAGCTCTTTCACGACGGACGCCGGCCGTTCCACCACCTCGCCGGCCGCGACCTGGCTGGCGAGAATATCGGGTAAAAGCTGGATCCGCGGCATCGTGTCTGATCTTAACTGCGCCGTCGCATTTCGCGAGACTCGTGCTCGTGCGGCATGCCGGGCCGTTGCGCAGCGAAGGCGGGTCGTTTGACGCTGCCGGAGCGTCGCGATACGCTCGAAACGCTCATGATTACGGTGACTGATAGCGCGGTTCGGCAGCTGCGTTCGCTTCTCGAAACGCGCTCCGACGCGGGGCAAAAAGGCTTGCGCGTTCAGATCGCGAAAGGCGGCTGCTCGGGGCTGCAGTACGAGATGTCGCTCGATGCGCGCAAGCCGGGCGACGCGATCGTTGAGCGTGATGGCGTGGAATTTTTCGTCGATGACGAGAGCGCGCAACTCCTGCAGGGCTCGACCCTCGATTACCACGATGGCCTCACCGGCGCCGGTTTTCAGATCGTGAACCCGAACGCCGCGCGCACCTGCGGCTGCGGCAGTTCATTCGAACCGGCCCGCCCGGTTTAGATGGATCACACACTCTTCCGCTACGACGAGCCGTACACGCGGCCGCGGCGCAAAGCGAACCTCTTCGGCTGGACGATCGCGATCCTGCTCTTGATCGGGATGACCTTCGCCGCCTGGCTGGGAAGCTACTACATTTTCAATCAACCGGAGCGCCCGGAGAGCTACAAGATCCTCAAGAAGCTGCACAAGATCGAGCAGCCGAAACGTTTTCAACTCACTGCCGCGCCAGCCGGCGAGTTTCTCGATCCGAAGAAGCTGCACGAACGTTACAGCGCGCTGGGCCCGGCAGAGCTGGCGAAAGCTAATGCCGAGCTCGTCCGCATTTTCATCCGCAATTATCAGCAGGTGCGCGGTCTCGTCCCGTACGTCGTCGGGCGCTTCACCGTCATGGATGCGCACGAGCTTGGGCCGAACGACTTGTTCACGTCAGGCATGGTGACGCTTTCTGATGCGGTCGATTTCGGCGAAGTGCTCTTGGAGCATGTCTATCCGGCGGACGCGCAGTCCGTCCCGTTGATGAGGCAGACGCTCGTGACCGGTCTTGAGACCAAGCTCGAGCGCTCGCACGACCTCTCCGCCGTGATGCATGTCGATCGCCTGGCGGACGGCCGCTTGTTGATCACTGCCGTGCCGTTGCTCTACGGGACCTACACGGTCACGCAGGGTCGGGGCACGTTCAGTCTGGAACCGCCCTTCGATCTCAACATGGCCGCCGGTTTCCCGCTCTTCAAAACGGACGAACGCAAGAAGGCGGAGGCGCGGTTCGTCACGTATCGCCAGAAGACTGCACCGCCGATCACCGGAATTCAGCTGCCCGGCATCGGACCGTCACCGACACCGGGTGCATCGACGAACGAACTCGTCCGCGTAGAAGAAGCGATCCCCGTGCAACCAGTCGCGACACCGACTCCGGCCCCGACCATCGCGGTCGCCGCGGCGAAAGGTGCGAAGGGCAAGGGCGCGAAGAACGAGAAGGCAAGCCCATCGCCTACTGCGATCGCGAAAGTTTCGCCGAGCGCTACGCCGATCGCGGTTGCTGCTGCGAGTCCAGCTCTCGTTAGGCCGGATGCGTCGGCTCCGCCCGCGGCCAGCGCAACGCCGCCGCAGATTCAGCCCGTCCCCGCTGACACGACGCTTGCATCTACCGCGGGCGGCGGATCGTGGAAGACATATCCGCCCGGGAAAATGCCCGTCGGCCGTTTGATCACAACCTCGGACCTGGGTGACGTCGCGGATCGTGGCATCGGCGGTGAGCGCGTTTATCTCCGCGGGCAATTCGTGGTGAATTTCGCGGAATCAAATCGCGCCGTGCTTCGGCCAAAAGGCAACATGGCGGAATCGCTGCTGCACCTCGGTCCCTCATCGACCCGCATCATCGTCGAGTTCCCGCAGGGCTACACGCCGCCGGCGCAAGGCTCGACCGTAACGCGCGACCAGACGCGGCCCTACGAAATCACCGAAGTGCGCAAGCAGTCGGACGGGCAACTCAACGTCTTCGTCCGCGAGATCATGCAGTAGGTGATCTACCTTTCCCTCTCCGTCGTAATCTTCTCTCGCGGGCGTACACGGCAGCGCGAAGACTAAGAGGTAACGGAAGAGGAAGATTTAACCGCCGGTCTCTCCGATCGCGCGATCGTTCTCGATCCGGAAGCTCACGATGTTGTGCTGATTGAGCCACTCCTGCACGTAACCGCGGATGGAGTTCCAGCCGAAGATCCGACGATCGAGGAAATCATCCGGCACACTTTCATTGCCGATCGTGACATTGGTGATCTGCAGCTTTCCGGGATCACCATCCGGCGACGCCTTGATCGTCGCTTCGCCATTCAGGTAGCGCCCGCTCATGAACATCACACCGTCGAGCGGCGCACTCACCGTCACATGCCCGACGTTGTTCTGGATGGTGACGAATGCTTTGCCACGCGTGTTCCGTCCCTTCGCGATGAGCGCGTTGATTTCCCCGGCGGTCATCTCAATGCGCTTCGCCTCGTTGTGGCGGGCCGCTTTCTCGAACTCTTTCCAACGCTGCTCTGTCTGGTCGGCTTGAACTGTGCGACTCGGCGGGATTGCGGGGACCGTTGTCCCGTCGGGCGAAGGTACCGGCGGCGGCGGCGAAACCGTGCTGTCATCTGTCGTCGCGACCTCCGGTATCGGCAGTGGCTCAGTCGACGAATAATTCTTTCTCAGATGCAAAATTCCCCACGCACCGCCGCCAATCGCGACGACGAGGAGGAAAATGAAGAACGCCAGGAACGTCATGCAGCCGACGCCAAGGCAGCCTGCTCCAGCGCGCGGCGGAGGTGGAATTGCGGGATCGTTCGTCATGACTGCGGCCTTTCTGCTTCCGCGAGCTGCGCCTGCGCCGAGATCAGTTTCGCATAAAGACTCTGGAGGCCTTCGGAGAGCAGGCGAGTCCCGCTGAGGATCGGCATGAAATTCGTGTCGCCACTCCAGCGCGGCACGATGTGGAGATGCAGTTGATCCGGAACGCCGGCGCCGGCGCAGTTCCCGAGATTCAGTCCGATGTTGAAGCCCTGCGCGCACATTACGTCACGCAGCAGTCGTTGCCCATGCATCGCTAGGGACCAGAGCTCGAGCACTTCATTTTCGCCTAACGAATCCGGATCCGCTGTCTTGCGATACGGCACTGCCATTAAGTGACCGACGGCGTACGGATAACGGTTCATCATCAGGAACGCATTCTTCCGGCGCGCGATGACGAGATGCGCAGCGTCGTCGCTCGCGCGCGCCGCTTCGGAGAGGAAGTTCGGATTCTGCTGTTCCTGCTCGAAATACTCCACGCGCCAAGGGCACCAGAGCGTCTCGATGTGCGATTTGGGAAAGGTGGACTCGCTCAAGCGCTGCAACCTTTGCGCTGAAGCTCAGCCAAGTCGAGTGGCATCAGGGCGCGCGCTTCAGCAGTGCATACCGGACCTCGTGGCGACTCATCAGGATCGATCCTTCGATCCCGGTCGGCACTCCACCGGCAAAGTACTCGGGCTTCACCAGTGATGCCTTACCGAGCGAAATCACCACCGCGTCCGTTTCGCCGCGCTTCCAGTGCTCGATTGCAGTTTGCGGCGCTGTGAAGTGCGACCTGCGGAGATAAAGGATAAGGCCTTCCGCGGTGCCATCGACCACATCATAACGCCAGCCGTGTTGCGCAGTCTCTCGTTGCACCGCGGCAGCAAAGCGCATCAACCCCGCGTCATCCTCCTTCACGTTGGTGTAAACCCGCAGCGCTGTGTAGCCGATGCAGAAAAGGGCGGCACCGACCAATGTGAGCTTCGCCCAGAGTCGCGCCGGACGAGCGTTATACATAGCCGCAATCCAGAGACAGAGCGGCGGAATAATTGGAAAGATGCGGTCGAGTCGCTTTGAGGGAATCAGCGACATCAGGACCAATCCGCCCGCCGCCGCGCACAGGAGCCAGCAACTCTCCGCGGACATGCGCGTCCGCCGCTGCGCGATACCGACTCCAATGACCAGCAGACTCCACGGCGCGAATTTGTGCAGCAGGTGCGGCAGGTAAAAATAGATCGGCTGCGGCCGGTGCACCGTTTCGCTGAAACGGCCGAGAAATTCCTTCAGCACCGTCTCCTCATAAAAATTCGGCACGTATGCGATACCACCCGCGGTCCAAAGGAGAAAGATCGCGAGTGACGCGAGCCACGGTCGCCAGCCGCACCATGCACTCGTTAGGCTGGGACGTTTGCGCCGGAAAAATTCGAAGGCGATGATCCCCGGGAGCAGAAAACCGTAAACGATAGGCCCTTTGATCAGCGTGCCCGCGGTCAGCAGCGCAAACGCAATCAGCCGATCCCGCAACGTCCATGGTTCTGCGGAACGGATCTTCCACCAGATCTGCAGCCCGAGCAGAAAGATCACCAGCGCAAGCGGCATATCGGTCCGCACCAGCGTCGCGATGCGCAGCGTGAACACGTTCAATGCAAAGGCAGAAAAGCCGAGCAACGCTGCTGCCGTTCCGTATGCATCGCGCGCGGCGCGCGTCAGCAAAATGCCGATGACGACGGCGGCGGCAAAAGGCGGCAGACGCCAGGCGAGTTGCCAATTGCGCGTCAAACCATAGACCGCAGCC
>JBJMWV010000304.1:0-3124 GCA_045809985.1 Chthoniobacterales bacterium
ACCGCGCTCATTCTCATCCCGCTCGTCGGCGCGTTCTTCGTCGCCGCCAGTCGTGAGCATCAGGCGCGCGGCACTGCGCTCGGCTTTAACGCGATCACCGCGATCATCGCGCTCGTCCTCTCGCGAAACTTCGACACCACGGCGGCTGGTCTGCAGCTCGCGGAGCGGCATGATTGGATTCCGTCGATCGGCGCGGAGTATCTCGTCGGCGTCGACGGCCTGAGCCTGCTGCTCGTGCTGCTTGTCTCGCTCATCTTCCCCTTCGCGCTCCTCGCGCAAAACGCGCCGCGCGGCCTCTGCGCGCTCATGCTCGTCATGCAGTCCGCGCTCTACGGCACGTTCACGGCGCAGAACTTTGTGCTCTGGTTCCTCTTCTACGAGATGAGCCTGATCCCGTCGTTCCTGCTCATCAAACTCTGGGGCGGCGAGAAGCGCGATCGCGCGGCGACGAAGTTCTTCCTCTACACATTTCTCGGCAGCGTCGCGATGCTGCTCGCGTTTCTCGGAATTTATTTCGTGCGCGGTACATTCGATTTCGCTGCGCTCGCGGATCTTGGCCGGTCAGGCTTGCTCACCGGCAAAATCGCATGGCTCGCCTTCGCCGGAATCTTTCTTGGCCTCGCGGTGAAGGTGCCGCTGTTCCCGTTCCACACCTGGCTGCCCGACGCCTATGAAACGGCGCCGACCGGCGTCTCGATGGTGCTAACCGGCACGCTCTCGAAAATGGGCGTTTACGGATTCGTTAGGCTGCTGTTGCCGCTTTTCCCTAACGAGACCAGAGCGCTCGCTCATTGGCTGCTCGGCCTCGCGGTTTGCTCCATCATCTTCGCCTCGCTCGCAGCGTGGGCACAGCGCGACCTGAAGCGCATGGTCGCGTATCTCTCGATCAATCACCTCGGCTACTGCATGCTCGCGCTCTTCGCGATCACCGCCGCGCGCGGCGAAGCGCCGACCGACACGCAAGCCGCACTCAGTGGCGTCTTCATGCAGATCTTCAGCCACGGCATCACGGCCGCGGCTTTGTTCTTCTGGGTCGGCCTGCTCGAGCAACGCCGCGGCACGCGCGGCATCGACGATTTCGGCGGCCTCATGCAACGCGCGCCGCTCTTCTGCGGCTGGATGAGCGTGGCAATGTTTTCCTCGTTAGGCCTGCCCGGCCTGAACGGCTTCGTCGGCGAGTTCCTCATGTTCAAAGCATCCTTCGCCGTCGCGGCCGCCTTCACGTCCGTAGCCGTCTTTGGATTGCTGATCACCGCGATCGTTTTCCTCCGCACGATGCAGGCCCTCTTCAGCGGCCCGTGCGATGAACGCTGCAACGCATTCTTCGAACTTCGCCCTAACGAGATCTACGTCCTCGTCCCGGTCACGCTGCTGATGTTCGCGATCGGCATCGCCCCGCAGTTCATGCTCAACATCTTCAACGGCACGGTCGCGCGCATGGCGCAGTTGTTCTCATGAGTGACGACATCGTGCCGGCGGAGACAATCGCGACTCGCATTCTGCTGCTGCGCCGGCAGAAGGTGATGTTGGATCGCGATCTTGCCGCACTCTATGGCGTCAGCACGAAGGCACTGAACCAAGCGGTGAAGCGAAACGCGGAGCGGTTTCCGGAGGATTTCACCTTCCAGCTGACGTCTGAAGAGGCGGACGAAGTTTTAAGGTCACAATTTGTGACCTTAAAGCGTGGCGAGCACCGCAAATACCGACCGTACGCGTTCACAGAACAAGGCGTGGCAATGCTCTCGAGCGTGTTGCGCAGCGAGCGCGCTGTGAAGGTGAACATCGCGATCATGCGCGCCTTCGTGAAACTGCGCGACGCGATCGAGAACAATCGCGAACTGGCGAAGAAGTTTTCGGAGCTCGAGCAGCGCGTCGGCAAACACGATGACGAGATCGCCGCGATCATCGATGCGATCCGGCAGTTGATGGCGCCCGCACAAAAGCCGCGACGCGAGATCGGCTTCCACGTGCGCGAGACCGCGCCGCGGTATCGGACGCGCCGAAGCCGATGATCGCGTGGACGATTTACCTCACGTTCGGAGGCGCGGTGCTCGCGCTACTCCTCCCGCGCGCGCTTTCACGTTGGATCGCGCTCGTCACGACCGGCGCCGGATTGCTCATAAACCTGGCGGTTTTTTCCCGCGGAGATGTTGCGACCTATCAGACCATCGTGCGCATCCCGTGGATCCCATCGCTCGGGATGGAATACCATCTCGCGCTGGACGGGATCAGTCTGACACTCACGCTCGTCACCGCGATCACGGCGATCAGCGCAGTTTTATTTTCGTGGGACGTGGAGAAGCGGCCTAACGAGTTCTTCTTTTGGCTGCTGCTCGTCGTCGCCGGATCGTATGGCGTCTTCCTAAGCGCCGATCTCTTCCTCTTCTTCGTCTTCTACGAGTTGGTCATCGTGCCGAAGTATTTCCTGATTTCGATCTGGGGATCGACGAACAAGGAATACGGCGCGATGAAGCTGACGCTCTATTCGTTCCTCGGCGGAACGCTCGTCTTCATCGGCGTGATCGTCGCGTACGTCGCCGGCGGGACGTCCAATCTCCAGGAGCTCGCGCGCTTCGCATTCCCGCCGCACCTCCAAGCTTGGGCGTTTCCCGTCCTCTTCCTCGGCTTCGCAATTCTGGCCGGTATCTGGCCTTTGCACACCTGGGCGCCGACCGGCCACGTCGCTGCGCCGACTGCGGGTTCAATGTTGCTCGCCGGCATCGTGATGAAGCTTGGTGCATACGGTGCGCTCCGCGTCGCGATGAACACTTTCCCGGACGGTCTCGTGATCTGGCGAAACTGGATCGCGGTGCTGGCGGTGATCGGCATCGTCTACGCCGCGGGCGTCGCGTTGCGGCAGCGCGATCTGAAGTTCGTCATCGGCTATTCGAGCGTCAGTCACATGGGGTTCATCCTGCTCGGGCTGGCCACATTGAACTCGTTAGGCGTGAGCGGCGCAGTCCTGCAGATGTTTTCGCATGGCGTGATCGGCGCATTGCTCTTCGCCATCGCGGGACGAATGATTTATCCGCGGACGCATACGCGCGATCTCGACCAGCTCTCGACGATGCACCTCAGTCGCGCACTGCCCTTCGCGGCGACGGCCTTCGTGATCGCGTCCGCC
>JBJMWV010000305.1:0-2698 GCA_045809985.1 Chthoniobacterales bacterium
CCGGCACACACGCGGAGTCGTGCATTGCGTTTGCGCGTGAGCACAACGGCGAGCGCATAGTGGTTATTGCGCCGCGGCTCTCATCGCGTGTCGGCTTTCGGGCAATCGGTGAACGCTGGCAGGACACCTCCGTTGAATCGCCAAACGTAACCGACGCGCGCGATCTCTTCACCGGGCGCGAGATCAACAGCGAGATCCGCTTGAGCGATGCGCTCGCGCAGTTGCCGTTCGCGGTCTACTGCACTGGTCGATAGCCGCGGACGAATGCGTCCGAGAGCGTTCCGATGAACGCGAAGAAGCGGGAGATGTTCTCGCCGATCTCGGCACCGAATCCGGCGAAGGTGATCTGCGGCGACGCGAGCACGAGCAGCACGCTGAGCAACAGCAGATTCATGAAGTAGATCACGACTAACGAGAAGAAGGTGCCGTGATCGGTCAGGTCGGTCTGACTCTTCGGAATCATCCAGAGCGTGAAGGTGAAATGGAACGCCCAGGTGATTCCGATGATCGCGTAGAGCAGGCGTCCGTAGGGCTGCATGTTCACCGCGAGGCTGAGTGCCCCGTAAACTCCGATCGCGAGGATGCTGTAGAGCGGGAAGAAATACGGCGCGAGCGCGATCCAGAAATTGTTGCGGTCGGTGATGATGTGTCCGCCGTCGCGCCCGACCTTGAACTTGCTCACGCGTCCACCCATTAACCAGACCCACACCGCGTGCGTCAGCTCATGGCCAAAAACGTAGACGAGCAGCGGCCGCGGCAAACCGAAAAATGCAATCAGCCAGAGCACTACGCCTAACGAGAAGAACCAGAATTCTTCTCCCGCCCAGAGCTGCTGCGTCATCGCCGCGCGGGTGAAGACGGTGAAGAAGGTTTGCGTCAGGATCGCGCAGATCGGCACAAGGAAGAGCGCGACCACGAATTTCACCCACCGCGTCGGCACCACCAGCCCGGATGGAATTGCTTTACCTTTCGGCGGCCGCCGTGTCGGGACGACATACGGCGCGACTTTCACGCGGCCGCTTGGCACTCCGCGTCGTCTTACCCCAGCGCGCTCTGATCGATCACCCATGGTCCGGCGCGCGTCGGATCGCATGAAGCCCTAGGCGCGCCCCATATACGCGCCGGTGCGCGTATCGATCTTGATCGTCTCGCCTTCTTTAATGAAAAGCGGAACGTTGACGGTTTTGCCAGTCTCAAGAACAGCGGGCTTTGTGACGTTCGACGCGGTATCGCCGCGCACTCCATCTGCGCTCTCGACGACTTTTAATTGCACCGACGATGGCAGGTCGACCTGCACAGCTTTCCCTTCAACCGAGAGCACTTCGACCTTCAGGTTTTCGACCAGATAATCCTTCGCCTCGCCGAGCAGGTTCTCGTTCAGCGAGATCGTGTCGTAAGTCTCCGGGTCCATGAAATGGAAACCGGTGTTGTCCTTGTAGGAGAACTCCAAGGTCTGCCGGTTCACATCGACGAGCTCGACTTTGTCGGTCGAACCAAAGCGGACATCGGCGCTTTTCCCGGTCCCGATGTAGCGAATGATCGCCTGCACAAATGCCCGCAGGTTTCCCGGCGTGCGATGCTGCAGTTCGAGCACGATGGCGACGTTGCCGTTGTACTTAATTGCCTGTCCTTTTCGGAGATCGTTCGCTGCTGCCATAGGGTCGAGTTGTTGAGGACGGGAGTTCTACAACCTACCGCGCTTCAGAGCAACTTGAGCTTCGTCAGGTCCTGCGAGTCGATGATGCCGACCGGCACGCGCTGATCGTCCACCACCACGAGGTCGTCGATCTGATGGCGCTCGAGCAGGTTGAGAACTTCGACCGCAAGTTAGTCCTTTTGCACGGTCACAGGATTCAATGTCATCAAATCCGCAACGAGCCGCTCGCCGACGCGGGAGTCGTTCTGAAAGTTTCGGACGAAATCCCCATGCGTGAAGATGCCCAGCAGTTGCCCCGCGCTATCCGCAACGACCGCCGCGCCCGCGCGCACCTGCGTCATCGCCTTTAGCGCATTCCGGACTGACGCGTCCGGTGGAACGAGCGCGAGCGCTTCGCGCGGGCGCATGATCTGATGCACACGCATGAGCAGGCTGCGCCCGATCATCCCGCCGGGATGAAAGCGCGCGAAGTCTTCCTTTTGGAAGCCGCGCGCTTCAAGCAAGACCATCGCGAGCGCATCACCGAGCGCGAGCATCACAGTCGTGCTCGAAGTCGGCGCGAGGTTCAACGGGCAGGCTTCCTGTTCGATGTTTACGTCGAGAAAGACGTCGCAGTTCTGCGCGAGGGTTGATTTCTCGTCGCCTGACATCGCAATGATCCGCACATCAAACCGCGCAAGCGCCGGGAGAATCCGCAGCAATTCCTCGGTCTCACCGCTCGCGCTCAGGGCGAGCACAACATCACCGTCCGCGACCATGCCGAGATCGCCATGCATCGCATTCAGCGAATCCAAAACGACCGCCGGCGAGCCGGTGCTGGTGAGAGTCGCCGCGATCTTGCCCCCGATGTGTCCCGATTTTCCAACGCCGAGTACAACCACTTTGCCCCGCGCTTCAACGGCCTTCTGGATCAGCTCAACCGCACGCGCGAAGCGGTCGTCGAGCCGTTCGCGCAGCCGCTGCAGCTCGAAAATTTCCACCTCGAGCACGCGTTTCCCCTTTCCAAGATGGTCCATTGCGGCATTAGACTGCTCTCGAGCG
>JBJMWV010000306.1:0-12665 GCA_045809985.1 Chthoniobacterales bacterium
AAATGCCGCGCCCTGCTCTGGGGCAACATCGGCGAGTATCACTTTGATTGTCCGCTCGATAACATGCTCTTCGGCTGGAAAGGCATCAAAGGCGACGACTTCAAAGCCGCGGTCGAAAAGGGCGCGACGGATGAGGAGATGGTGAAGTGGGTCGACGAACACGGTGAGCGCAAATCCGAAGACGAAAAGCGCCAATGGCGAGAGCAAATGCTCGCGGCCAATCCCCACAACGATCCGGAGAAGCGCGATTGGTACGCCGACGCGATCAAATCGACCGGGCAAGATCCTAAGTCGACACCGCTTTTCGATTGGCTCGAAGCGGATGACCGGGTGAGCTACAAGCAAGCGGCGTAAGGGCCGTTCGACGGTCGAATTTCGAAAGGATGCTGGCGGCGTATATGCTGTCAGCATCCTTTTCTGTTTATGGGCATTTCGCTGAAACCGCAGCATCTCAATCGCTATCGCCAGATCGCGTGGCTTCTCGTTAAATACGGCCGCTCCGATCTGGTGAAGCAGAGCGGGCTGGAGGAAACGCTGGCCGCCGAGCAGCGTGCGACGCCGAAGGAGAAAGCAAAGGCCGACGAGCTTGCGGATGATCTCGAGCAACTCGGCCCGACGTTTGTGAAGCTCGGCCAACTGCTCTCGACGCGCGTCGAGCTGATGCCGCAGGCCTACATCGAGGCGCTCACGCGTTTGCAGGACAAGGTCGAGCCGTTCCCGTTCGATGAAGTTGAGAAGATCGTCGCGAATGAACTCGGTGTGCGCTTGTCGAAAGCCTTCAGCGAATTTGAGCCGAAGCCGATGGCCGCGGCCTCGTTAGGCCAGGTGCACAAGGCACGTTTGCGCAACGGCCGCCAAGTCGCGGTGAAGGTGCAGCGGCCCGCGATCCGCGAGCGCATGATCGAAGACCTCGACGCGCTCGACGAGATCGCGGAGTTCCTCGATTCGCACACTGATTTCGGGAAGCGCTACGAGTTCGGCAAGATGCTCGAGGAGTTTCGCCGCAGCCTTCTGCGCGAGCTTGATTACCGGCAGGAAGCGAACAACCTCACCACGATCCGCGAGCATCTGCAGGAGTTCGAGAGCATCGTCGTGCCCGAGCCGATCCTCGATTACACGACGTCGCGCGTGCTCACGATGGAGTACGTGCACGGCAAAAAAATTACCGACCTGAGTCCGCTCGGCCGGATGGAATTCGACGGCGACGCGCTCGCCGAGCAACTCTTCCGCGCCTACCTCAAACAGATCCTAGTCGACGGTTTCTTCCACGCCGATCCGCATCCCGGCAACGTCTTCCTGACCGACGATTACCAAATCGCGCTGATCGATCTCGGAATGGTCGGACGCATTATTCCAACGTTCCAGGAGCAATTGCTCCAACTCCTGCTCGCGATCGCGGAAGGCCGCGCCGACGACGCCGCGGACGTGGCGATCAAAATTGGCGAACGCCGCGACGACTTTGACGAAACAGAATTCCGTCGCCGCCTCACCGCGATCATTGTGCAGCAACAAGGCGCAACTGTTCAGCAAATGCAGGTCGGACGGCTTGTCCTCGAAGTCACCACCGCCGCAGCCGAGACGAACATCCGTGTGCCGTCCGAATTGACGATGCTGGGCAAGACGTTGCTCAACCTCGACCAAGTCGGCCGCGCGATCGCACCCGAGTTCGATCCGAACGCATCGATCCGCCGCAACGCCGCCCAAATTTTGCAGCAACGTCTCTACAAGAGTTTGTCACCGGGAAATCTCTTCAGCGGCGTGCTCGAGCTCAAAGACCTGCTGCAGCGCCTCCCGTCACGCATCAACCGCATCCTCGACTCGATCGCCAATAACGACTTCAAAGTCTCAGTCGATGCGATCGACGAAAAGACGTTGATCCTCGGCTTCCAGAAAGTCGCGAACCGCATCACGGTTGGACTCATCATCGCTTCGCTTATCGTCGGCGCCGCGCTGCTCATGCGCGTCGAGACGACTTTCAAAATCTGGGGTTATCCGGGGCTAGCGATCCTGCTCTTCCTCGGGGCCGCCGCCGCGGGTGTGATCCTGCTCGTGAACATCCTGTTCTACGACAAGTCGCACAAAGACTAGCCAGGCCTAACGAGTCGTTCAGCGCGGCTTCACGATCGGCGGCACGATGTCTTCGGTGTCGCCGGTATCAATCCCCCGCTGCAGCCGGCTGTGGCCGAGACTGTAGAAGAAGTAGATCACGAGCCCGATCCCGAGCCACACGATGAACCGGATCCAGGTTTCGATCGGCAGGCTGAGCATAAGCGCGCCGCAGAAGAAGACGCCAAGGAGCGGGAAAATCGGTACGAGCGGGACGCGGAACGGCCGGCGGCGATCCGGATCCTTTCGCCGCAACACGAGCACGCCGAGACACACGAGGATGAACGCGAAGAGCGTGCCGATATTGGTTAGGTCCGACAGCGAGCCAATGTCAGTGATCATCGCTACGCCGCCGACGACGATGCCCGTCCAAATCGTTGTGACGTGAGGCGTGCGAAAGCGCGGGTGAATCCGCGCGAAGTATTGAGGCAGAAGGCCGTCGCGCGCCATGGCCATGAAGATGCGCGGTTGCCCGAGCTGAAAGACGAGCAACACGGACGTGAGCCCGGCGAGCGCGCCCGCACTGATCAAAGCCTGCGCCCACGGCTTACTCGCGAATGCGGTCGCGACGGCAGCGGAATCGCCGAGATACACGGTGTATTTCTTGATCCCGGTCAGCACGCCCGACATGAGCACGTACAGGAGCGTGCAGATGCTGAGACTCGCGATCATGCCGATAGGCAGATCGCGCTGCGGGTTCTGTGTTTCTTCCGCCGTCGTCGAGACGGCGTCGAAGCCGATAAAAGCGAAGAAGACAATGGCGGCGCCGCTCATCACACCGCCGAATCCTGACGGCATGAACGGATGCCAGTTCGTCGGATGGACCATGAAGGCGCCGAACGAAATGAAGAACACTACGACCGCGACTTTCACGATCACGATCGCGGTGTTCGCCTTTGCGCTTTCGCGGATGCCGTAAACGAGAAGCGCCGTGACTGCGGCGACGACGAAAAATGCGGGGAGATTTACCGCGAAGTCGTGGCCCCCGATGTTCGGGAGATAACTGGACGAGTACGCGGCGAGCGCGTCGCCACCTTTCGCAATTGTTGTTCGCGCCGTCTCCGCATCCGCGACGAGCCAGAGCGGAAATCGTAGCCCGAACAAACTTCCGAAAAGGCTGACGAAGTAACCGGACCAGCCGACCGCCACCGCCATGTTACCGACAGCGTATTCGAGAATCAGATCCCAACCGATGACCCACGCGATGATCTCGCCGAGCGTCGCGTAGGAATAGGTGTAGGCCGATCCGGAGACAGGAATCATCGCGGCGAGCTCGGCGTAACAGAGCGCCGCGAAGCCACACGCGATCGCGGCGACGATGAACGAAATCACGACTGCCGGACCGGCGCCGGGTCGACCGTTAACGACGTCGGCATGGGTCAACAACGCCTGAATATAATTGAGGACCGGAGTCTTCCAGAATCCGCCGACCGCCTGCTCGCCCGCGGCTGCGGTGCCCGCGAGTGCGAAGATGCCGGCGCCGATGATCGCGCCGATCCCGAGACAGGTGATGTCGAATGCCCGCAGCGTTTTCTTCAACTGCCGCTCCGGCGCCTCCGCTTCACGCATCAGCAACTCGGGGCTTTTCGTTCGGAAAACGTTCGAGGGCATCAGTAATCCTTCGTTCGTTAGGCCGCGAGCGCGCTTGTCAATGCCGGAAGTGACGCGCGCCGGTGAAGATCATCGTCATATTGCGATCGTTCGCCGCCGCGATGACTTCTTCGTCGCGCACTGAACCGCCGGGTTGAATCGCAGCGGTCGCGCCTGCATCGGCCGCGGCAATCAATCCGTCCGGAAATGGAAAGAATGCATCACTCGCGACGGCACTCGCATACAACGAGAGGCCGGCTTCCTGCGCTTTCCAGACCGCGATGCGCGATGCGTCGACTCGCGACATCTGCCCGGCGCCGATGCCGAGCGTTCGATCAGCCGCGGCGTAGACGATCGCGTTCGACTTCACGTGTTTCACCACGCGCCAACCGAAGACCATCGCGGCGAGTTCGGCTTCCGTCGGCTCGCGTTTCGTCACGATCTTTTTCGCAAAGTCGAACTCCTCCGCGAAATCTTTGTCCTGCACGAGCACTCCGCCGCACACCGATCGGATATCGAGCTCCGGCGTCGGTGATTTCTTCTCCGGCAAGGCGCGAATCAGTCGGAGGTTCTTCTTCTTCTGAAATAACGCGCGCGCCTTCGGGCCGAACTCCGGCGCGATGATCACTTCGCTGAAGATTTCGCTGATCGCTTTCGCCAGCGCCTCGTCAATTGGGCGATTGCAGATAATGATGCCGCCGAAAGGCGCCTGCTTGTCCGTCGCAAAAGCTTTCTCCCACGCCAGGCGCAGGTCGTCATCCGTGCCGACGCCGCAGGGATTGGTGTGCTTCAGAATCGCTACGGTCGGCTGCGTGAACTCCGCGATCAGGTTCGTGGCCGCACTGATGTCGAGGATGTTGTTAAACGAAAGCTCCTTACCGTGGAGCTTCTCGAAGCACTCGTCGAAGTTACCGTAAAGCGCCGCGTGCTGGTGCGGATTCTCGCCGTAACGCAGTCGGCTAACGAGTGGTAGCGAAAGGGAAAACGACGCGTCGGTCGTCTGCTCGCGATTCAGGAAATTGCTGATCGTGCGGTCGTACTCAGAGGTGCGGATGAAAGCTTTGATCGCGAGGCGTTCGCGCAACTTCAGCGATGTTTCGCCGTCATGATCGCGCATGCTTTCGAGCACGGTCTCGTAATCGGCCGGATCCACCACCACGGTCACGGACTCGTAGTTCTTCGCCGCGCTGCGGATCATCGATGGCCCGCCGATATCGATCTGCTCGATTGCCTGTTCGAGCGTGACGCCTTCCTTCTCGATCGTTTTCTCGAACGGATAAAGATTTACCACCACGAGATCGATTGGCTGAAATCCCTGCTCTTTCGCCTGCTGCTCGTGCAGCGCGTTGCCGCGTTTGTAGAGCAAGCCGCCGTGCACGCGCGGATGCAACGTTTTCACCCGACCCTCGAGCACTTCGGGATAATCGGTGAAGCTCGAGATGTCGCGGACCGGCACGCTTTCCTTGCGCAACAGCTCCGATGTTCCGCCGGTCGAGATGATATCGACGCCCATTTTCTCGAGGGCCCGCGCGAACTCGGCGACACCCTTCTTGTCCGAAACGGAAATCAACGCGCGCCTGATTTTCATCGAAGAGCGGTGACTGTGGCGAAAACTCCCGTGAGCGTCACGCGATTTAAAAGTGCCGCTCCGGTTGCGCGAAGTTACGGCCGGCATTCGCTGATTGACGCATCAGCTGACGACTCGTTAGGCTCCGGCCGTCTTCCCGTTCAATTCAGAGAGTAAGGAGCACCCTCATGGCCACACGAAAGTCACGCTCCGGCTCGAAGTCGTCTTCGAGAAAATCCGGCGCAAGCAAATCCAACGGCAACTCCGGCGGAGGCGGCACAAGCGGAGGCAGCGCGATCACGCCGCGGCGCATCCGGCGCTTCGGCTGGGTGCCGGACCTGCCGGATCATCGCGACAAAATGTATTCCGCGCCGCTCGCGCATCTCGGCCAATTGCCCGCGAGCGTTGATTTGCGCCCCGGCTGCCCGCCCGAAGTTTACGACCAGGCGCAGCTCGGCAGTTGCACGGCAAACGCGATCGGAGCGGCGATCGAGTTCGACCAGATGAAGCAGGGACTGGGCGATGTCTTCACGCCCTCGCGCCTCTTCATTTACTACAACGAGCGCGTCATCGAGCACACCGTGAACGAGGACGCGGGCGCGATGATTCGCGATGGGATCAAGGGCGTGAACAAAGTGGGCGCGCCGCACGAATCGCTCTGGCCCTACAGCGATGCGAATCCCGGGCCGTTCCAGAAGAAGCCGTCGCCGCAAGCCTACGCGGATGCGAAGAAGCATCCCGTGCTGCTTTATCAGCGGCTCGTGCAAAGCGAGGTGCAACTGAAGGGATGCATCGCGAGCGGCTATCCGTTTGTTCTCGGGATCACGGTTTACGAGAGCTTCGAGACTGACGCGGTCGCGAAGACGGGGAAAGTGCCGATGCCGAAGCCGAAAGAGAAACAACTCGGCGGCCACGCGATTCTCGCCGTGGGTTACGACGATCGGCAGCGGCGTTTCACGATTCGAAATTCCTGGGGCTCGAACTGGGGCCTAAAAGGCTACTTCACGATCCCGTACGACTACGTAATCGACGAAAACCTGGCGGACGATTTCTGGACGATCCGCAGCGTGCAGTAAGAGCGCTCGTTAGGCGCGGGCGCGCACGCGCAAGGTGTAGCTGCGGCCCGCTGTGTCGGCTGTGCTTCCGGCGCGGGCATTCACTAATTTGATGTCCGACTCGCCGGCTGCATCGCAGCGGAAGCTCCAGGCGTGGAGTCCCGGCTGGCCTGGCTTCGCCGCGGATGGCGCGCGAAATTCGTCGCTAACGCAAACGACAGACGCGGCGCTATCACTCGTTAGGCGCCAACGAAAACCGGTTGTCGGATTCTCGACGAGCTGAATCTCGAATTGCTCGCCGACGGCAACCTCAACTTCGCGCCCGTTCGAATCCTGATCGAACTGCCTCACGCGCGTTTAGCGATCGAGCACGACGTGCTTCGCCATCGGGTAAAGCGCGGGGCAACAGCCGATGGTTTCGCAGAAGGCTTTGCTGAAATGGCTCAGGCTGGAGTAGCCGACTTCCATCGCGGCTTCAGTCACGTTGTAACGGCCGCTGCGCAGCAACTCCGCGGCGCGTTCCATCCGGAGATTGCGCAGGAACTGCGGAATCGTGAGGCCAACTTCACGCGAGAAGATGCGGCTCAGATGAAACGGACTGCAGCCGACTTCCTGGCCTAACGACTCGAGCGTTGGCGGATTCGCCAGATCGCGCGCGAGAAGTTCTTTCGTCCGCTCGACCCGATCGCGCGCGACACGCTTCTGCCGCATGCAAAAGAGCTCCGGATCCTTCGGCTCAAACAGAAAATGCGCGATCAGCTCAGTCGCCTTCGCCTGATACCAGAGCACTTGCGCCGCCTTCGCGACCGGCGGCTGCAGCAAACCCGCGACGAGGTTCCGCTGATCGCTTGTCATGGTGCGCGGCACCGCGACGACGTTCGTGTTCTTGTCCGAAAAGACGGCGCGCCTAACGAGTGGTTCGAGATCGTCTTCCGAAGCCGCGAGCTGCTTCTGCAAATACGGCCGCGAAAATTCGAAGGTGACAAACTGATGCCGATCGTGCGCGCGGCGCGTCGCCGGCAGCGGCTCAGCGCCTAACGAGTAGTAGCCCGCCGTCCCGGAGATGTAATCACACGGCCCGTTCTTGCCGACCGCGGCGCGGCCCGTCGAATTGAGGCAGAACTCGATGCTCTGCGGACGAAAGGTCTCGCCCCAGGCGAGCGGCTGCTCCGCGCGAAAATCGTGCGCCTCGATGCTGAGGCCATCGCGCTCGAAATTGCCGTGCAAGCTGCGCCAGCCATGCGCCGGCCAATGCTGCTGCACGTCAGAAGTCATCGCGGCCAATTAGCGATTGAAGCGCCGTGATTGCAACAACACATCTGCCGATCAGCGATGCATGAAATCGTCGAAGGAACTGCGGACCCGATGGAACACGCGCTGGCTTTCGTCTTTCGTGTGGCGAAACAAGCGCTTCAGTTCCTTCTTCACCACGTTCTCGTCTTCGTCACCCTCATCGGTGACTTCACCTTCGCCGGTCTGGTCAACGTATTCACCCTCGGGCGCGGTTTGCTCGACATCGCGTGGCGGGCGGACATTCCGCTGCACGACACGGTTACCGGGATCCTGTTCGACCGTCGCCATGTTCGTGCCGCGGTAGAGTCCTTCCACTCGCGTGATGTTCCCCCGGTTCGCGTTGATGTGGATCGTGCCTAACGAACGCCGCCCCTCGTCCTGCAGCGTGACAATCCACACTGGTTGGCCGCGTTCATTCGTGCGGAGCGTGTAGGTGAGGAACGCGAAGTTGAGATGCGATGTGTCGGCAGTGTGATTCGCGACGGCGAACGCGCCGTTCGAGTCGAGATTCAACTTCGATGTCGGGATCGTTGCTTCACTGGTCGAGCCGACCACGGTGGTCGTCGGCGGCCCCTGCGCAATCACGCGGCCATTCGCCACCTGGATTTCGCGCACGCCTTCTGCCGCGTGTTTGTCGACGACGAGAATGTTCCAGCGCGTCGGCTGCGGATCGCCATCTACGCCGGTGACGGAGATGACGCGGTTGAGCGCGACCGGACTCACCTGCCGGCTGACGGCCTTGAGCGCGGCATATGCTGTAATCTGTTGGTCAGCGAAAACGGACGATGCGGTGAAGAGCAGCGCGAACAGGATTCTCAACATGCGCGGAACGGAACTGCGCGTCGCGCATGCTGTCCACCCGTTTTCGATTTGCGGACTTGAAGAAGCGCGCATGTGCATTCAGCCTTCGCTCGGTTGATGAAGAAAACGAAAGTCGAGTTCTCCAGTCATACCGGAAACCTCGCCTTGATGCGCAAATTCGTGCGCCGCTTTCTCGACGCGTACCCGTTTTCCGAAAAAGAGCGCACGCTCATGGTTCTCGGCGTCGACGAGGCGTGCACGAACATTATTCGCCACGCCTATCATCTGCGCGACGATCAACCGATCGCCCTCTCGCTCGAAGGCAAAAGCGATTGCGTCTGCCTGCGCCTGCGCGATTACGGCAAGCAGAGCCAGCCGGATAAAATGCAGGGCCGCGCGCACGACATCATCAAACCCGGCGGCCTTGGCTTGCATCTTATTCGCAACGCCTTCGACAACGTGGATTACATCCTCAAGAGCAAAGGCACCGAGCTAGTGCTGACGAAAAAGCTGGGATGATTCACACGCGGTTGCGAATCGCGCCGCTCGCGCTCTGATGGCTTCCTGTCGTTGCGCATGAAACCGCCTGAACCAGATCCAGTCTTCGAGGTCTCGCTGCGGCCTCCGATGTTCAGCGAGTTCACGGGGCAGACGAAAGTCTGCGAACGGCTCGAGGTTCTCGTGCAGGCGGCGAAGCAACGCGGCGATGTCCTTGAGCATATTCTGCTCAGCGGCCCGCCCGGTTTAGGCAAGACGACCCTCGCGCACATCATCGCGAACGCGATGAGCGTGAACGTGAAGAACACCAGCGGGCCAGTGATTGAGAAGGCGGGTGAGCTCGCGGGTCTGCTGACGAGTCTCGAGAAAGGCGACGTGCTTTTCATCGATGAGATCCACCGGCTGCAGCCGACGATCGAGGAGTATCTCTATCCCGCGATGGAGGACTACCGGCTCGACATCATCATCGATCAAGGACCGCAGGCGCGGAGCCTCCGTTTGCAGCTGCCAAAGTTCACGCTGATCGGCGCCACAACCCGCGCGGGCATGGTAAGCGCGCCGCTCCGTTCGCGTTTTGGAATGACGGCGCGGCTCGATTACTACGCCGCCGATGAGATGCACAAAATCATTCTGCGCAGCTCGGGATTGCTCGGTGTTGAGATTGATGATGCAGGTGCTGCCGAGATCGCGGCGCGGACGCGCGGCACGCCGCGAACCGCGAATAATCTGCTGCGCTGGGTGCGTGATTACGCGCAGGTGAAAGCGGACGGCAAGATCACCGCAGACATCGCCGATCGCGCGCTTTCAATGCTGGAGATCGACCGCGATGGTTTCGATCAATGGGACAAGCGCATTATCGAAGCGCTCATCCACAAGTTTAACGGCGGTCCGGTTGGCTTGAACTCGTTAGCCGTCGCGATTGGCGAAGAATCCGGCACGCTTGAAGAAGTGAACGAGCCTTACCTCATCATGGAAGGCTATATCAAACGCACGCCGCAGGGACGTGTTGCGCTGCCGAATGCGTATCGAAAGCTCGGACTCAAGCCGCCGGTTGGAGCGCAGAGCGAGTTGTTCGGCTGATGCAGGCCGACTTCTTCCAGCAAAGCGCAAAGGTCCTCACCGTCGCTGAGCTAACGCGCGCGATCCGCGGCACGCTCGAGACCCGCTTCGGCAACGTCTGGGTGCAAGGCGAGATCTCGAACTACAAACTGCATCCGTCAGGCCATCAGTACTTCACGTTGAAGGACCAGCGCGCACAGATCGCGTGCGTGATTTTTCGTAACACGCTGCCGCCGAAATCGCGACCACTCGCGGATGGCGCGCAGGTGCAGGTCTACGGGAATCTCAGTGTCTTCGAAGCGCGTGGGCAATATCAGCTCAGCGTCCAAATTGTGCAGGAGCGCGGCGCCGGTTTGCTCCAGGCGAAGTTCGAAGCGCTCAAGCGCAAACTGGAAGCGGCGGGCTTCTTCGATCCGGCCCGCAAACGCTCGCTCCCGAAATTTCCGAAGCGCATCGGGATCGTGACGTCGCCGAGCGGCGCCGCGATTCGCGACATGCTCAACGTGCTGCAACGTCGCGCGCCCGGCCTGCAGATCGTCATCAATCCTGTGCGCGTGCAGGGTACAGGCGCCGCGGCGGAGATCGCCGTCGCAATTCGCGAACTCGCCACGCCTAACGAGTCTTGGCCGCCGCTCGACTTGATCGTGATCACCCGCGGCGGCGGGAGCATCGAAGATCTGTGGGAGTTCAACGAAGAGATCGTCGCGCGCGCAATCTACGATTCACCAGTGCCCATCGTGAGCGCAGTTGGCCACGAGATCGACTTCACGATTGCCGATTTCGTGGCCGATCTGCGCGCGCCCACGCCCAGTGCTGCGGCCGAACTCATCGTGCCGGACACATTTGAATTGCTGCGGCGAGTGAACGCATTGCGCAGTTCAATACAGCGCTGCTGGCAAAATTTTTCCGAACAGGTCCAGGTGCGATTGCGCAACATCACCGAACGCGTGCTGCGGCGCGAGCTGAGCAGCCGGATGAATGAAGCGCAGCAACGGCTCGATTGGCTGCGGGAGAGCTTGAGCAAAGATCTGCGGCAATGCGCGGCGGCAACGCGTCAGCGCCTAATGAATGCGTCAAACCAATTGCAGGGTCACAGTCCACAGCGCGAGATCATGCTGCGGCGCTCGCGGTTCGTTCAGCTCGAGCAGCAACTCCGCACCTGCGGTCCGCATTTAGTGGAAAAGATCCGGCAGCGTTTCACGCGGGCCGAGCATGTCCTGCGCGTACTCGGACCTGATGCAACGCTGGAGCGCGGCTACACGATTACGACAGACGCGAATGGGGAAATCATTCGTTCAGTTACGTCCGCGCATCCGCACAAGCGCCTGCGGACGCGGCTCCGAGACGGTATGATCGAGTCTGATGTAGTTGGCTGATTAGCCCTGCGGGTTGGTCAGGTTCTTGTTGCCGTCGCCGGTGTTACAAGTCCCCAGAGTGTCGCCTGGCAGCATGCCGACAGCGCCCTGATACTGATTGCAATTTCCGCCATAACCACCAGCAGCAGTGGCTTGTCCCTTCTTCAAGATGACCGCGTCGCCACCCTTGTGGATGATAACAAAGCCTTTATCGGCGTATGGAGCACCCGTCGGGGTAAGGGCGGTATTGTAAACATAGTTCGCGGTCGCCGCGAAAATCGTATTGGAGGGATTACCGTCTTTCACCTTGTAGACCTTTAGAGCAGACGTTCCTTTGAGCGTCACGCTCGGAGGATCCGCGTTGTCCGTAGTGACCGTGCAAGCCGCACTCGGCGCGTTTAAAATTTTCTGAAGATCGCCGCCGCCCAAATAGCCGTTTTGCACGAGAGCTTTGCAGTACTCCTCTAAGGTAGTGACCGTGTTGCCGCCACCTGCACCGCCATTGTTAGCTTGCGCCGAAAGATCGCCCGGCCAAGCGTAGTTCGGGTCTGAGTTAGCACTGCCGTCATTCGCCATCTGGAAACCGGCGAGGTAGAGCTGGCGCGCGTTATTCATCGTGCCGGTCATCTGGCCCTTCGTTAACGCGCTGGTTAACGCGGGCACAGCCAAGCCGGCTAGGACGGCGATGATCGAGATCACGACAAGGAGTTCGATCAGGGTGAAAGCGGACGTCTTCTTCATGGGCGGAGTGGGATCGCCAAAAATGCGGGCCCGAAATGCGCGGGTCAAGCTGCAACGGCGGAGTCGGTGCGCTGATCGGTTGTATCGTTCACAACGTCCGACTGCGGCCGCTCGAGCTTGAAAGCTATTGTCGCGAGCGGTGGCACTTCGACCTGCAACGAATACCGCCGGCCCTGCCATTCCTGTGCGGCCGCTTCAAGGCCTCCCATGTTGCCGACGTTGGTTCCTCCGTAGGTCTCACCGTCGGTGTTGATGATCTCGCGGTAGAAGCCAGCTTCGGGCACACCGATGCGATATCCGTGCAGCACCTGCGGCGTCGCATTTACGACGAAGACGATGACGTCGCCGTTGCGCGCTTTGCGCATGAAAGCGACCGAGCTGTTATCGGCGTCGTGGAAATCGATCCACTCGAAGCCTTCATAGGTGTCGTCGAGATCCCAGAGCGCGGGCTCGTTCTTGTAGACGTAATTCAGATGCTGCACGAGTCGGCGCAGTCCATCGTGCTTCGGTTCTTGGAGGAGGAACCAGTCGAGTTCGCGGTCGTGATTCCACTCGCGCACCTGTCCGAATTCGCCGCCCATGAAGAGCAACTTCTTGCCC
>JBJMWV010000307.1:0-4120 GCA_045809985.1 Chthoniobacterales bacterium
GGAATGCCGTGATCGCATCAATGCCATGGCGCGTTTGCACGAGCAGCTCTACGCCGATTCCGCTTCGTCACAGTTGGACTTCGCACCTCACCTTCGCGAGCTCGCGGAGATGCTCGTGCGCTCGCACACGCCGCCGGGCTGTGAGCTCACGCTCGAGATCGACGCGGATCGCGTACCGCTCGATCTCGATCGCGGCATTCTCCTCAGTTTGATCGCGACGGAGTTGCTGCTCAACCCGCTGAAGCACGCTTTTGCGCAGCGAACTCACGGCCATTTCCTTGTCGCGCTGCACTGGAGTGCGCAGCGCGTCCTGCTCACGGTGCGCGATAACGGAGTCGGTCTCTCACCCGCGGTGCTGCCACGCGATCACGCGAGCGGCGGGCTTGAACTCGTTAGGGCGATGTCCCGTCAACTCGGCGGTGAGCTGACGATCGGGAATGACCCGGCGGGCGGGACACACGCGACCATTACCTTTCCAACCAAACAACCGCGCGAACGGCGCGACTTGCCTGTAACTACATATGTCGAAACCCCGCATCCTGATCGTAGAAGACGAAGCGCTGACAGTCTTTGCGCTTAACCGTGAGCTGACCGTGCTCGGCATTGAAGTCGCCGGTCACGCGAGCAGCGCAGCTGAAGCATTGCGCGCGGCCGAAACGGAACGCGCGGACATCGTGCTCATGGACATTCAATTAGCTGGCGGAATCAGCGGCATCGCCGCGGCGGCAGCGATTCGCGGCCAGCTCGACATCCCGGTTGTCTTCCTCACCGCGCACGCTGCCGATGGCACGCTCGCGCGCGCGGTGCAGGCGGGAGCGTTTGGTTATCTGCACAAGCCCTACACCAGCGCGGCGCTCCAAGCGGCGATCGCGATCGCACTTCACAAGCACGCCAGAGAGAGCGCGATGCGCCGCGCGTTAAGCGCGCGCGCTGCTTTTTATCGCGAAGTGAAAACGTAGCCGTCGCCGCACGCGACCGCTCAACGCTGCGGAGCCCGCAGCATTACCAAAGAAGGGCAAGTCATGGATGAGCAAAGCGAAGAGAATAGTGAGGGCGCGCCGCGCCAGAATGGACATGCGCACGACGATTGCGCGCATCTCTACGAACGCTGTGCGATCCTGGTGCGGCCATGGGCGACCGCGCGTCGATTTGCCGAAAGCGGCTGGGACCGGCTCTCCGGTGTGATCGCTCCACGCGATACGGATCGCGGTTTGCGTGGCGGCATCTGACACTTACGATGGCGGCGTCTCGCCGAGCGCGTAACCGATGTGACGAACCGTGTGGATCAATGGCGGTGTACCAATTTTCTTGCGCAGGCGGCCGATGAAAACTTCGACGAGTTTCGTATCGTACTCGTGCTCGCGTTCCCAAACGCGCTCGCACAATTCCGTGCGTGTGAAGACGCGGCCGGGCTCGCGCATCAGGACTTTGAGCAACGTCATTTCGCGGGTCGAAAGCTCGATTCCGCGCGTGCCGCGGTGCACGCTTGAATCGGCGAGATCGAAAGTGAGATCGCCGACCCGCAATGCGATCTCCGGGGCTTCCGCGAAGCGCCGGCTCAAGGCATGAACGCGTGCGACCAGCTCCTGCATCGCGAAAGGCTTCGGCAGGTAATCATCGGCGCCGAGTTGCAGACCAGTCAGGCGATCGTTCAATTCGCCACGCGCCGTGAGCATGAGGACGCGAGTAAGGTTGTGCTGCGCGCGCAAACGCTTCAGCACTTCAAAGCCGTCAATCCCGGGCAGGCCCACATCGAGCACGATCAGGTCGAAGGTCGTCTCGGCCGCCTTTCCGATCGCGGTCTCGCCATCGTGCACCGCAGTCGGATCGTGCCCCGCTTCGGTGAGCGCCGAGACAACGTGACGCGTTAAACGCTTCTCATCATCGACGACCAGGACACGCATTCGTTAGGAATCGTGCGCCATCGCGCGAGTGGCGGCGCAGGGCGTTAAAAACGAATCGTGAACTGCGTCGCCAGATTGTGACTGAGATCGCGCCCCTTCTCGTCTTCAAAGTAGTACTCGATCTTCAGGTGCATGTGCTCAGTGAAGCGATAGGTCGCGGCGACTTCGAGCCTTGAGATGTTCGGCGCCCATGGCACCTGGCGACCGCTGCCGTTGCCTGTCGGAACTTCATCGAAGAATTGCTGGTTCCAGCGGAGCGCGCCGATGAGCTGCGGCGTGATTTTGTATTTCGCTTCGATGAAGTAGCCGACAGTGTCGCCGTCGCCGAGGCGCGGGATTTCGAAACGCGCTTCGTGCACTTCCGCCCACAACTGCAGGTGATGATGCTCGAAGCTGATGTCCTGCGCGAAGACGCGCTCGTGGTAATCGCCGATGTCTTTTCCGGGCGGCAAGCTCGTTTCGGCTTCGCTGCGCAAATACGCGCCGTCACTCGCCGAAAAGCCGAAGTTCCACGCCTCGTTAGGTCGAAAACCGATTCGACCATTCACGGTTGGATTGTCGAAGCCGACACGCGTGAGGTCCCAGCTCTCGGGACGTGAAGACAACGATCCGTTCTTCACTTCAAGCGCGTAATCGAACTTCGAAAATCGACCGGCCACGGAAACGCCGCTTGCGTAACTCGGCCCCCAAATTTCCGAAAAATATTCGTGCTTCTCATCGCGCCGATGTCCGTAGAACGGCAGCCGCGGCGCAGCCATGTCTTCGAGCGTGAGCGCGTTTTCGTAGACTAGCGGCGCGGTGACAAAAGCGTTGTCCCAGGAAAGATGTCGCGTCACCCAGACGCCGAAGACGGTGGCAAATTTTCCCGCCTGCAAGCTGAAGCGGCCGTCTTTCCACGGAGTAAAACGCAGCGCGTATTCATCGAGCCGAATTTGCGCGCCGCGATCGCCCGGATCGAAATGCCGATCGACTCGCGTTTGCGAAAAGAAGTAGAGCGTCGGCCCAAGCTGCGCGTCGAAAAAGATTGTGAGCCGCGGATTGAAGAGATCGTGTCCGTCCTCAACGTCGATGAGCCCCGGCGCGGGTTGAGCGAAGTGATAATACTCGAGATCGAGCGTGCCGCTAATGCGCGCACGCACGTTGTCATTCAGCGCGCTGAAGGTCAGGCGCCGGTCGAATTCGTCGAAAAACTCCTGCGCGCTCGCCGCTGTCGCCGCCACGAGAAAGACGGCGGCGACGCAGGACTTGATCATGTATGCGCGAGCGTTACGGCCGTCGGCGAAGATTGGCTGGTGATCTGTGGGTTTTTCAGCGGCGGCGTTGCCGCCCGGAATCGCACTTCGAATTCCGTCCATTCTTCGTCCGATCGAACGAGCCGCAAATCGCCCCCGTGCAGGCGAGCCAATTCACGAGCCAGATTCAAGCCCAATCCGTGTCCCGGCACGTTTTCGCCGACCGCGCCGCGATGGAACCGCTCGAAGATGTGCTCCAGTGATGCAGCGGGGATCGGCTTGCCGGTGTTCTCGACGGTGAGGACAACAAAGTCGTCTTTCTTATCCGCGGCGACGCAGATTTCGCCGCCGGTCTTGTTGTACTTGCGCGCATTTTCGAGAAGATTCTGCACGATGAGCGCGATGTAGCTCTTCTCGCCGAAGACATAGAGGTTCGGCGGGAAGTTGGTCTTCAGCTCGACGTGCAACTCGTCCGGTATCGCGCTGATGTCGTCGATCCATTCTTCGAGGAGCTGCGAGAGATTGACCGGCTCGAATTGAATCTGCAGCCGGCCGGCGTCCATACGCGAGAGAAGCAGGAGATCGTCGACCACCCCCGTAATGCGGTAGGTCTGATGCAGGAGCGCGGAGAGCTCGTTGTACACCTCCGGAGGAAAATCATCGCGCGCGAGCAACTCTTCGATGCCGGCGCGCAGGACAGTCACCGGCGTCTTGAGTTGATGTGATGCATCGGCTGAAAAGCGCGCCGCGCGTTGCAGTTCAACGCTGGTGGATTTCAGCGCGGCTTCGGCGCGGAGACGTTCCGCCCAATTGTGCTCGGATGTTTCGGCGAGCGTCTCCACTGGCTTCGACAAGCGCGCGGAAATGATCTGGCTCGCAAAGAGCCCGATGATCATGAGCGAGATGCCAGCGACGATGACGTGCAGGCGAATCTGGTGCTGGCGCGCGAGTGCGTCGGCCAGCGGATAGAGCGCGACTTCGTAA
>JBJMWV010000308.1:0-3767 GCA_045809985.1 Chthoniobacterales bacterium
AGTCGCCGCAAACTGCGGCACTTCCCGGGTCATTGGACGCCCTTCCGCTTTCCATTTGTCGCGGCCGCCATTGAGGATCTTTACCTTCTCGTGGCCGAACAGACGGAATGCCCAGAGCGCATAGCAGGCCCACCAGTTCGCCTTGTCGCCATAAAAAATGCAGGTCGTCTCCGGCGTGATGCCGTTGCGGCTACAAAGCTCCGCGAACTTATCCGGTGTGATGTAATCGCGGATTAGCGGGTCCTGCAGATCACTCCGCCAGTCGATGTGCACGGCGCCGGGAATGTGGCCGGTATCGTAGAGGAGGATGTCTTCGTTAGACTCGATCACGCGAATGCCCTCGTCGCGTAGGTGTCCCTGCAACCAGTCGGCGTCGACTAACGCCTCTGGATGCGCATAGGAGTTGGCTTGCGTGCTCATGCGCCGAGCATGATTGCGCCGCCGCGCAGCGACAAGCCGTATTACTTCTCGACCGGGAACCCGGCCTTCTTCCATGCGTGCCAGCTCCCGGGAATGTTGTGCACGTGGGTGAAGCCTTCCTGTTTCAAGATGCTGGTGGCGAGACTCGCGCGATAACCGCTCGCGCAATACACCGCGATCGGCCGCGACTTATCCAGCGCCGCACTCTTCTCGCGCAGATGTGGCAGGAAGATGTGTTGCGCGCCGGGGATGTGTCCGTTCTTCCACTCGCCGGGCCCACGCACGTCGACCAACTGAAAGTCGCGTCCGCGATTATGAATTTCGTGCACGCTCAGCTGCGGCACCGTCTCGAGCGCGTGACCTTCCGCTTCCCATGCCTTGATTCCGCCGACGAGGTAACCGGCGAATTTCGTATAGCCGGTGCGGATGAAGAACTTCACCACCTCCTCAAGCTCATTGTCTTTCTCCAGCACGAGGAGGATCGGTTTCGCCGGATCGAGCAGCCAACCGGCCCAGATCGAGAGCGTCGGTGAGCCGCCGATATTCAACGCGCCGGGAATGTGACCGCCCCCAAACGCGAGCATCGAACGCGTATCGACGAGCACGCCTTTCCCTTCCGCAATCGCCTGCTTGAACGCCTTCACCGGCATCGCGGGAACGTTCGGCAGGTTGCCGATAATCTCCGGCCCTTCCGCGTTGATCTTCTTCATCCGCGGGTAGTAGGTCGGGACCGGCGGCGCGGTCTTGATCGCGAAGTCCGTAAACTTCTCCACGTCGTCGAACTGAAGAAAAGGATTCCTTAATCGCTCGTAGCCGATCGTGCTCTGCAAACGGTCGCCGATGTCCGCGCCGCATGGCGAACCTGCTCCATGGCCGGGGTGAATCATCACGCTATCCGGCAGGCCGAGAAAGTATTCGTTCAAGGTCTTGAACTGCTGCGCCGCGAGCTGCTTCGTCATCGAGTTGCCTAACAAGTCCGGCCGACCGGCGGAGTTCACGAAAAGCGAATCGCCCGTCAGCACGCCCCACGGCTTCTCCGGCGTGTCCGCTTCCGCGACTTCGAAGCTCATGTGCTCTGGTGTGTGACCAGGCGTGTGACGCGCGCTGATCAGCGTGTCGCCAAAGGTGAACGTGTCGCCGTTGCGCAGGTTCTCCGTCTCGAAGCCGTACTCCGCGCCGCCTTCGTGGCTCGCGTAGATCTTTGCCGAATCAACCCGCGCACCAAGCTCGCGCGCGCCGCTCATCAGATCGGCGTGGATGTGCGTCTCGAAGATGTGTGTGATCGAAACGCCCTTCTCGCGCGCCAGCTCGATGTACTTGTCGACGTCCGGAGTCGGATCAAAGACCGCGGCGATGCCTTCGTCGTCATCGCCTAACAAGTAAGAAAGCTCAGCGATGCCTTCGGTCTGCAAGCGTTCGAAAACGAGCGACATACGCGCGAGCTTACGCGCGTCGCACGGCGCGCGGCAAGCTATCGCCGCCGCCGACCGTAGCTGTATCCGCCGTGCGTCCGGCCGCCGCCGATCCCGCGCTTAGCCGACGATGGCTCCGCCTCGAACAGCACGGTGTATTTGTAATCAAAACCTTCGAGCTTCAGCCGCGGAATCTTCTGCCCAATGAACCGTTCGATCGCCTGCAGCGAGCCGAGCTCCTCGCCGTTCATGAGCGTGAAGGCATCGCCGACTTTCTGCGCGCGACCCGTCCGTCCAATGCGGTGCACGTAATCTTCTGAATGCTCCGGTACGTCGTAATTAATCACGTGACTGATGTCCGCGATATCGATGCCGCGCGCCGCGATGTCAGTCGCGACCATGATTTCGTACTTGCCGCTCTTGAAGCCCTCGAGCGCTTCGACGCGCTCGCGCTGGGTGCGGTTTGAATGCAAAACGGCGACCGAATGTTTCTCCTGCTTCAGCCGAACCGCGATCTTGTCCGCGCCGTGCTTCGTCCGCGAGAAGATCAGCGCGCTGTCGTAATTCGTGCGCTCCAGCAATGCCATGAGCAAATCAAACTTCTGCTCTGCGGCGACGGGGTAAACGGCATGCGTCACCGTCTCGGCCGGCGAACGGCGCGCTCCAATTTCTACGATCTCCGGTTCGCGTAAAACGCCCGCGGCGAGCCGTTCGATTTCCGGCGGCAGCGTCGCGGAAAACAAGAGCGTCTGCCGATCAGTCGAGATGTGCTTCACGATCCGCCGAACGTCGGGCAGGAACCCCATGTCGAGCATCCGATCGACCTCATCGAGCACCAGGATCGTGACCTTATCGAGCTTGAACGTCCCCTGCTCCATGTGATCGAGCAGGCGGCCCGGAGTCGCGACCATTATGTCCGTTCCGCTTTGCGCTTCCTCACGTTGCTTGCCGTAACCAACACCGCCGTGGACTAACGAGACGCGAATATTCGTGAAGCGTCCGTAATCGCGAAACGCCGTCTCGACCTGCGCCGCAAGCTCACGTGTCGGTTCAAGCACGAGACAACGAAACGCGCCATGCTCCGCGAGCAGCGTCAGGATTGGCAGCGCGAACGCGGCCGTCTTGCCGGTGCCGGTCTGCGCGGTGCCGATGAGATCCTTGCCCGCGAGAACAATTGGAAATGCGCGCAACTGAATGGGCGTTGGATCACTAAAACCCATCGCTTGCGCGCCATGCACCACCTCATCGGAGAGGCCGAAATCGCGGAAAGACATTCCGGCAGCTTAGACAGTTCGGTGCGAATTACTAGCGATGGCCAAGCCGCTCCGCATCCTCGTCATTTCCGACACGCACAATCATCTCCCGCCGAAGCTCGATGAGCTTGCGGCAGGCGTCGATGAAATCTGGCACCTCGGCGATGTCTGCGATCCCGGGCTGCTCGAGCAGGTCCGCGGCCTTGGTCGGCCTCTCACGATCGTACGTGGTAATTGCGACGACGAGATGGGCTGGCCACTGCAAGTTGACGTGGAGCGCAATGGCGTGCGCTTCCGCTTGATTCACATTCCGCCGAATCGCGCGCCAGCGGACGTCGATGTTCTGCTTCACGGCCACACGCACGTGCCGCGTTATGAGCGCGTCGGTGATGTACTCTTTCTCAATCCAGGTTGCGTCACGCGTCCAAATCGCGGCGCCGCCGCGAGCGTCGCTTACCTCGACATTGCAGCGGATGGAACGCTGAAGTGGGCTTTGAAAACGACTCGTTAGGCACGGCTGCGGCGCTACGCGCGGTCGGTAGAGATGGGGCTATTTTGGAGCTAACGAATCAGCGATTCTGTCGAAGCGCGGGTCGCCGCGGAGCGGGTCCCAGAAAGGTAGCTTTAATGCGCCGTAGCTCAGCGCCTGCGAGGCGACGGGAGCGCGAAGTCCGAGTTCCAG
>JBJMWV010000309.1:0-2659 GCA_045809985.1 Chthoniobacterales bacterium
GGTTATGACAAACTCGACTGAAATGAACTGGCAAACAGACCCACGCTGGAGCGGAGTCGAACGCTGTTACTCGCTAGGCGACGTGCAACGTTTGCAAGGCAGCCTCGTCATCGAGCACACGCTCGCCAAGCGCGGCGCGGAGAAGCTGTGGGAGTTGTTGCACACCGAGGATTTCATTCCGGCTCTCGGTGCGCTCACCGGGAATCAGGCAATGCAACAGGTGAAGGCTGGTTTGAAGGCGATTTACCTCAGCGGCTGGCAGGTTGCGGCGGACGCGAATCTCGCCGGGGAAATGTATCCGGATCAAAGCTTGTATCCGGCGAACAGCGTGCCCGCCGTGGTGAAGCGGATTAACCAAGCGCTGCAGCGCGCGGATCAGATTCATCACGCGGAAGGGAAGAACGGTATCGACTGGTTCGTTCCGATTGTGGCTGATGCGGAAGCCGGTTTCGGCGGGCCGCTCAATGTCTTCGAGTTAGTCAAAGCGATGATCGAAGCGGGCGCGGCCGGCGTTCACCTCGAGGATCAACTCGCGAGCGAAAAGAAGTGCGGACACATGGGCGGCAAAGTTTTGGTGCCGACATCGCACGCGATTCGCAATCTGATCGCGGGACGTCTTGCGGCTGATGTTTGCAACGTGCCGACAATCCTGATCGCGCGCACAGACGCAGGCGGCGCCGCGCTTCTGACCAGCGACATTGATGAACGCGATCACGAGTTTCTTACGGGTGAAGACCGGACGGGCGAAGGATTCTTCCACGTGCGCCCGGGCATTGATCAGGCGATCTCGCGCGGGCTCAGCTACGCGCCCTACGCAGATTTGCTTTGGTACGAGACCTCGAAGCCGGACGTCGCGGAGGCGAAGAAGTTCGCCGAGAGCGTGCACGAAAAATTTCCGGACAAGCTGCTCGCCTACAACTGCTCGCCGTCGTTCAACTGGAAGGCGAAACTCGACAGCGCGACGATCGGCAAGTTCCAGCGCGAACTCGGCGCGATGGGCTACAAATTTCAGTTCGTCACGCTGGCAGGATTCCACGCGCTCAACTACTCGATGTTCAAGCTCGCGCGCGGCTACAAAAATCGCGGGATGGCGGCGTATTCCGAATTGCAGGAAGAGGAATTCGCAGCCGAGGCGGATGGCTACACCGCGACGAAACATCAGCGAGAAGTCGGCACCGGCTACTTCGATGAAGTCGCGCAGGTGATCGCCGGCGGTGAGTGCTCCACGACTGCGCTGACCGGCTCGACCGAAGCCGAGCAGTTTCACTGATGAACGCGGCGGCCGCGCCTAACGAGACCGCGGCACTGACCGACAGTCGTCTCGCTGCGCTTTCCGCGGAGACGGTGCAGCGCGCGTTTGTCGATTACGACGACCGCTTTCACGCGATCACGCTGCGCGCGCGCGATCGCTTTCTCGCGCGGGACTGGCGCGGCTCCTATGCGGATGCAGGCGAGCGACTGCATCTCTACTCGCAAGTGCTCGACGATCTGACGGAGCGCGTGAAGCAGACGATGGCCGAGCGCTTGTGCGAGCGCAGTGTCTGGACTGCGATCAAGGCGGTTTACTCGGCCCTGATTGCGCAATCGCTGAAGCGCGAGATCGCGGAGAGCTTCTTCAATTCCGTCACGCGCCGTGTCTTTGTCACGGAAGGTGTCGATCAGGCGATCGAGTTCGTCGATACGGACTTCGATGAAGCTCCGGCGGGCGCAGAACGGGAAACGAAGCGCGTCTATTCCGACAAGCCGCTCCCTGAACTGCTCGACGCCGCGCTAACCGATCCTTCTGTCGGTTTTCCGCTCGAGCATTGGTCCGCCTCTGCCGACGCGATTCATGAAGCAGCAGCGCGAATCGAGCACTCGTTAGGTAAAGTGTCGCGTCTCGAGATTATCGGGAACGTCTTCTACCGTGGCCGCGGCGCTTATCTGATTGGTCGCGCGTTTGGTGAGAAAGGCTCCACGCCAATCGCCTTGTGCCTGCGCCACGAGAACGAACGCGGGATCGAGTTCGATGCGGTGCTCATCGGGGAGCACGACCTCGCGATTCTGTTCTCGTTCACGCGCGCGTATTTTCGCGTGGAGGTCGCGTGTCCCTACGAGCTGGTGCGCAATCTCGGAGCGCTCATGCCGCGCAAACGGCTGATCGATCTCTACACCGCGATCGGTTACCACCGGCACGGCAAGACCGAGTTCTATCGCGATTTCATCCGGCACCTGCGCAACTCGAGCGAACGTTTCGTCGCGGCGGAAGGCGCGCGCGGCATGGTCATGCTCGTCTTTACCCTGCCGAGCTACGACAATCGGATGGACGAGAGCTCTATGACTCAGAATCGGCGTTCGCGCCGTTCGCCAGTGATGCTTACCGCCCACGTCGAGGTCGATGGCATCAGGGAGCCGGTAAAACTGCGCAACCTGTCTGAAGAGGGCGCGCTGATCGAAGGCGAATCCCTCCCGCCGGAAGGCTCGATCACTTTTTTCGAGCGCAACGAGCTTCGGCTCAAGGGCCGCATGGTCTGGGTCTTGGGAAATTTCGCCGGAATTGCGTTCGCCCGCCAGCTGAGGCCCGAAGAAGTGCTTCGCAACGTGCCCAAGCCGCGTCAGCAGATCCAGCGCGACTTCCGCCGCCCGGGGCTGGCGTGCCGGCCGCTCAGCCTCGACGAAC
>JBJMWV010000310.1:0-4452 GCA_045809985.1 Chthoniobacterales bacterium
AAGCAATGGCGACCGGTCTCGCGATCCTCGGCACGCGCCACGGCGGAATCCCCGAAGCGGTGGAGCATGGCCGCGCCGGCTTGCTGGTGGAAGAGCGCGACTTCGAAGCGCTCGCCAACTCGATGAAAGCCGTCGCGCGGTCCGCGAATGCCTTCCGCGAGATGGGAGTGCTCGGCAGCGAGTACGTGCATGCAAATTTCGAGCAGAGTGCGCAGATCCGGCACTTGGAAAATTTCTACGACGAAGCCGTCGCTTACGCTGAAGCCCATGCTCCCGCGCCGGCCGACGAGACGGTCCGTCTCGCGGACTTGCCCGAGCGCGTCCCGGCCAAGTAAGCACTCGTTAGGCGCTAACGAGCGATGCAAAATAGTCGCTTGTCAGGTCGGCAAAATTCGCTTTGATAACGCGGCGTTAGCGCTCCGATAGGACCTTGGTCCGATGGGTTCACGCCTGTGCGCACGAGTAGGGGTCACCTGCGATCTCCGTTTGAGCGCGCGGCATCGGACGCGGCCTTCCAGAATTCATGCAGTCCCGCTTTCTACTAATCCTGAGTCTCGCAGTCGCCTTCTTTGCGATGAATCCTGCGCCGCTGCTCGCGCAGGAACCAGCTGGTCGGGCGGAGCACACCGTCGCTGAGCAGACTGGTCATCAAGAACATCACGAAGGTGTGCCGCTGAAAGCCACGCCGCTGTTCGAGATCGGCAGCTTCAAGGTGACGAATTCGATGCTGGTCACATGGGTCGTGGCGATCCTGATTATCGTCGCTGCGCAGACCGCATTGCGGAACGTAAGGGACGTTCCGGGAACGCGGCAGAATTTCTGGGAATGGATGGTCGAGAGTCTCTACAATTTTCTCGAGAGCGTGATCGGCAGTGATCTAGTGAAGAAGACGTTCTGGTTCTTCGCCACGATCTTCATCTTCATCTTGTTCCTGAACTGGTTCGGATTAATTCCGGGCGTGGGCAGCATCGGCTGGGGACATCACGCGGCGAACGGCGAATTCATTGTCGATCGTCCGCTGCTCCGCGGTGCGAACGCCGATCTGAATCTGACCTTCGCGATGGCGTGTGTCTTCTTCGCGCTATGGATCGTGTGGGCTGTGCAGGCGAATGGCGTCGGCGGCGTGATCAAGCATCTCTTCGGCGCGAAAGGTGAGAGCAAGGGCTTCATGGCAGTCGCGATGGCCGTCATCTTCTTCATGGTCGGCCTGCTCGAGATCGTCTCGATTCTCTTCCGCCCCATTTCCCTCAGCTTCCGGCTTTACGGCAATGTCTACGCCGGTGAGATCATGCTCGAAACGATGTCGCACATCGTGCCGTGGCTCGGCTGGCTTCTGCCCATTCCGTTCTACTTCATGGAACTGCTCGTCGGGATTGTGCAGGCGCTTGTCTTCATGCTGCTCACCGCGGTCTTCCTTTTGTTAATCGCGCAACACGAACCAGGACACGGCGAAGCGCACCATTAAACTTTCGGCGGTGTGACCGTGGTTCCCGCGGATCCGCTGAGAAACAACCCAACAAACATATGACACTACCAATACTTGCAGAGATAGCCGGCAGCATTCACGTCGGCCTGGCAGCGCTCGGCGCGGCCATCGGTGTGGGTCTCATCGGCATGGGCGCTTCATCGGCGGTCGGTCGTAACCCCGGCGCAGCGACCCCGATCCTGGTGCAGGCGATTCTCTCGATCGCCTTCGCGGAAGCTATCGTGTTCTACGCACTCTTCCTCGTGAAGTAATTCGGTCGGGCGCGGAGCGATCCTCCGCGCCCGGTCCACTGTTCATATGACGCACATACTCTTAGCCGCGGATTTGACCGGAATGGCTCGCGACATCGGCGAGACGTTCGGGTTCGATCTGCGCATATTTTTCTCGCAGGTTGTTAGCTTCGTCATCGTCGCGTTGCTCCTGCGGAAGTTCGCTTACAAGCCGGTCCTCGCGATTCTCGAGAAGCGCCGTCAGCAGATTGCTGAAGCGCAGTTGAATTCGGAGAAAATCAAACAGCAGCTCGCCGAAGCGGAGCAGCGGTATCAGGAGATCCTCGCGAAGGCGAATGGCCAGGCCGAGAAGATGATCGAGGAAGCGCGCGAAAGCGCTTCGCATGTTGCCGAACGCAAGCACCAGGAAGCTGTCGCTGCCGCCGAACAAGTGATGGTGAAAGCGCGCGAAGCCGCCGCGCTCGAGCACGAGCGCACGATGACGCAGCTCAAGCGCGAGCTCGGCCGACTCGTTGTCGACACCACGGCGAAGGTCACCGGCAAAGTTTTGACGAATGACGATCAGCGCCGCCTGCAGGAAGAAGCCGCGCGTTCACTTGCCGCCTAGCGACTGCCTAACGAATGAAGATCAACAAGGAAATTCGCCAGGTCTCGCGCGACTTGCTGCGCTCGAGCTTTACCGATGGGCAGCTCGATCAGGGCCGCATCGCGCAGCTGGTGAAATCGTTGATCGAAAAGCAGCCGCGTAATATCCGCGCAATCCTAGACAACTATAAACGTCTCCTCCGTCTCGAAATCGAGAAGCGCACCGCGACGATCGAGACCGCGAGCGAACTCGCACCGGACGCGGGCCGCCAGATTGTCGACAATTTGAAACGCCGCTACGGCATCGACCTAACGACTAATTTCGTCGTTAACCCCGAGCTGCTCGGCGGCATGCGGATCCGCGTCGGCAGCGACGTTTGGGACAGCAGCGTGCGCAATCGCCTCCAGCGCCTGGCGAACCAACTTTAACCTACCCACCCAACTATGAGCACCATTCTGGAAGAGATCGAAACGCAGATCGCGGGGCTGAAAACCTCGACGAGCAAAAGCAACGTTGGCATCGTCCGCGAGACCGGCGACGGCGTCGCCCGCATCGAAGGCCTGAGCGACGTGATGTTGAACGAGATGATCGAGTTCTCGAGCGGCGTCACTGGGTTGGCGCTCAACCTCGAAGAGACCGAAGTCGGCGCGATCCTTCTCGGTGACAACATCTCGGTGAAGGAAGGCGACGAAGCGCGCACGACCGGCAAGCTGCTCTCGGTTCCTGTCGGCAAAGCGCTCCTCGGGCGTGTGGTGAATACACTTGGTCAGCCGCTCGACGGCAAAGGACCGATCAAATCGGACGAGACTTATCCGGTCGAGAAGATCGCGCCGGGCGTAATCAAGCGTAAGAGCGTGAGTCAGCCCGTGCAGACCGGCATCATGGCGATCGACGCGATGATTCCGATCGGTCGCGGACAGCGCGAGTTGATCATCGGCGATCGCGCCACGGGCAAGACCGCGGTCGCGCTCGACGCAATCATCAGCCAGGCGCGCTTGAACAAGGCCGGCGAAGAAGGCCGGATCAAAGATTTCCGTGCGCTTTACTGCATCTACGTCGCGATCGGCCAGAAGAACTCGAATGTCGCTCGCGCGGTCGCCGTTCTGGAGAAGGAAGGGGCTATGCCTTACACGACGATCGTCTCCGCGCCAGCTTCTGACACGGCCACGAACCAGTATCTCGCGCCGTTCGCCGGTGCCGCGATGGGCGAGTGGTTCATGGATAACGGCCTGGATGCGCTCATCATCTATGATGATCTTTCGAAACACGCGGTCGCGTATCGTCAGGTCTCGTTAGTCTTGAAGCGGCCGTCGGGTCGCGAAGCTTATCCAGGCGATGTTTTTTATCTTCACTCGCGTCTGCTCGAACGCAGCGCGCGTGTGACAGAAGAAGCCGGCGGCGGATCAGTCACGGCATTGCCGATCATCGAAACGCAGGCTGGCGATGTCTCCGCTTACATTCCGACGAACGTTATCTCCATTACCGACGGCCAGATTTATCTTGAGACGGACTTGTTCTACCAAGGTGTGCGCCCGGCGATCTCGGTCGGCCTGTCAGTTAGCCGTGTCGGTTCGGCCGCGCAGATCAAAGCGATCAAACAAGTTGCCGGCAAGATCAAGCTCGACCTCGCGCAGTTCCGCGAGCTCGCCGCATTCGCGCAGTTCGGCTCCGATTTGGATACGGCAACGAAAGCGCGACTCGATCGCGGTCAACGCATCGTCGAGCTTTTCAAGCAGACGCAATACAAGCCAATTCCGGTCGAAGAGCAGGCCGCAATCCTGTGGGCGATGCAGAACGGCTATCTCGACAGCGTTCCCGTCGACAAGGTGAAGCAGTTCCAGGTCAAGCTGCAGGATTACCTGCGCACGCGGAAGGAAAGCATCCTTAACACCATCCTCGCGAAGGGCGCGTTCGACAAAGATCTGGAGAAAGAGCTCGCCGCCGCGATCGACGAATTCAAAACCAGCAACCCGGTCTAACGAGTGGCGAACACGCAGGACATACGGCGGCGGATCAAATCGATCCGCAACACGTCACAGATCACGAAGGCGATGCAGATGGTGTCGGCTTCGAAGATGCGTCGCGCGCAGCAGCATGCGCTCGCCGGCCGCCCATACGCCGCTTTGATGAATAAGGTTCTTGTTTCCTTG
>JBJMWV010000311.1:0-2935 GCA_045809985.1 Chthoniobacterales bacterium
CGCCGACGAAAATTCGACTGGTTGACCTACAGCCAGGCGACATCAAGACAGCGTTCAATGATGTGGTGATCACTGGCCGCACCGACAACGCTCGCATCCAGCAAGCCTGGCGCGTGACCGACGGGAACATGAAGAAAGCGCCCGAGCCGGAGGTTGTCGCGCGGAAGATCGCGGAGGTGATCGAATCGGCGAATCCACCGCCGCGTGTAATCGTCGGCGACGTATTCCAGACGAAGATCGCGCCGGTGATTGATCGCCTGCTACCGCAACGGATGCGGCTCTGGGGACTGCGGCAATATTACAAAATCTGATGGACGCAATCATTCTCATGGCCGGTGCTGGTTCGCGACTTGGCGCCTCAA
Organism: Chthoniobacterales bacterium; assembly: GCA_045809985.1. Lineage (GTDB taxonomy): Bacteria > Verrucomicrobiota > Verrucomicrobiia > Chthoniobacterales > UBA10450 > JACCTI01. The sequence goes on from JBJMWV010000311.1 coordinate 363, forward strand.
CGCCGAAACCTCTCGTGCAAATCGGCGGCCGAGCGCTGATCTCCTACACGTTCGATGCGCTGGAGCGTGTCGGAGTCACGGACGTGCACGTCGTCGTTGGCGCCCACAACGGCCTCGCGTCAGAAGTGCGCGCGTTACTTCCGCGCGACATGCGCTTCCACGTGATCGTCAATCCGGAGCCGCAAAAACAGAACGGCATTTCCGTTTTGTGCGCAGCAGGAAAAGTGAGCGCGCCGTTTTTCCTCATGATGGGCGATCATCTTTTTGAGCCAACCATCTTTGAAACGCTGCTCGCGGAAGGCGATCAGTCGTTAGTCAATCTCGCGATCGACCGAAAGATCGAGAGCATCTTCGACATTGATGATGCGATGAAGGTGCAGACGGAACGAGATCACGTCTTCGCGATCGCTAAGAATCTTGCCCGCTACGATGCGATCGATACCGGCGCGTTTCTTTGCTCAATCGAGCTCTTCGATTACCTCAAAGCTGCGCAGCGTAACGGCGATTGCTCGTTAGCCGATGGCGTCCGCGCGATGGCTCATGAGCGGAAAGTTCGCGCCGTCGACATCGGCGACGGATGGTGGCAGGACGTCGATACGCCCGAGATGCTGCGCCGCGCGGAAGAAGAATCAGCTCGCCTCTTGCGCGACAGCCGGCGCCGTCTGACGGAGGAAAGCGTTACCGGCTAGCGCGGTGGTCGCGGCAGCAGCGACGAGCTGCAGATGCAGGTTCAGCGATGGAACTGCGATGAGTGCGAAAACGAAGAACGCGAACATCTCCATGTCGCGCTTCGTCAGGACGAGAATCCAGCGCGCGACTTCATCGCCAAGGAGGAGAATGCCGGAACGTTCCACGAACTCATGGTGTCGCTGGTAGAGCACACCGTTCCAGCGGAGCGATACGGCAGTGTTTATTTCGCCACGATTGCGCCGGAGAAAGACGATGCCTTCACTTGTTAGGATCAGAAGTGCCGCGAGTATTCCTTCGAAAATGAAGAGCCATTCATGGCTGCTCGAGGCGGCGTGTTGTCGCGCGAGACCGACGCCCATGCTCAAGGCGAGCAGGACGTTTCCCATCAGGTCGCAAAAGCTGTCGAGGCGCCGGCCGAACTCTGTCTGCATGAACTTCGCGCGCGCAATCTCGCCATCACAGCCATCGACAATGCTGTAGAGCTGGAAGATTGCCGCGCCGATGACGAAGCCGGCATAGGTGCCCTGAACGAAGGCGAAGCAGGCGATGATCGGTAGAACGAAAATCAGCAGACTCCATGCGCTTGGAGTAATCGGAAGTTTCAGAAGCCAGCGCGAGAGCCAGCGGGAAAACGGTCGGTTCACGTATTTCGAAACGAGACCGTCCTGCGATTTGCCATTGCCGCGGAGCAATCGTCGTTCACACGCGGGGATCGCACGCGCGCTCGAGATGTAGCGCCACGGCTGCTCATCCCCGGCGCGACTGAGATTCTCCTGCACTTCCTCGTCAGCGGCGGACCAATCCGTGAGCGGCGCAGTCGTTGGTGGAACTTCGGCTAACAACTGCGCGATCGAATCACGATGCAGAAACACACGCGTCGTTAGGACAAGATCGACGGCTCGTTCATCTGCGATGAAGTCTTCGGCACAATCGGAGATCTCGAGATTTTGCAGCTGCGAGTCGTTAGGCAGCGGTGTGCGCCAGCCGTTCTTCCAGGAAACACCAACGCTCACGCGCTCGTCTTGCGCTTCGGCGAACTCATTCAGCGAGAGCGCAAGGCGATCGAATTGACGCAGTCCGGCAATCTTCCAGTCAGCCGATTCGTCCGCGAGGATGAGCACGCGGCGGAGCGATCGGTTTGTCATCAATTCGTTAGGCATCAGATCGCGCGCGAGTAAATCCGGTAAGTCTTGTAACGCTCGCAGCCAATCGCCTCGAGGAAGCGGTTCATCATCACGTTATCTTCGAGCACGAGACTACACTCGCCCACGAGTCCCTGCTTCCACATTCCTTCTTCGATGATTTGCAAAACGAGCAGCTCGGCCACGCCATGCCGACGATACTTCGGGACCACGCCCAAGGCCACCAGCCGCGCAGTCTTAATGCGACGCTTGTGAAAAAGCAACTTCGCGAGACCGACAGGAATTCCAAATGTCGTTAGGCGACCGTTAGCGTGACGAATCGCCGCGTTGATGTCCGGAATACAAAGAATAAAGCCGGCCGGGGCGCCATCGACCTCCGCGATTTGGACGATCTTCGGATCGACGAGCGGCTTCAGCTCCTTCGTCATGTAGGCGAACTCTTTTTCGGTGAAGGGAACAAAGCCCCAGTTCTTCTCCCACGCTTCGTTGTAGATGATCCGGATGCGCTCGGCTTCGGGGCCGATGTTCTTCAAGTCGATCGGACGGATCTTCGCGGGCTCGCGGCCTTTGAGATTCGCAGCGAGACGGCGGAGACGTTTCGACGCGCGCTCGGGATTTCCGATCCACCACGCATACCAGTCTTTCGCTTTGGCGAAGCCGCACTCCTCCATCAGCCGCTCGTAGTACGGTGGATTGTGCGAGGTCAGGATCATCGGCGGCTTGTCGAAGCCATCGATGAGC
>JBJMWV010000312.1:0-2934 GCA_045809985.1 Chthoniobacterales bacterium
GCGCCGCGGCAACAGCTATCGAAGTATTTGCCTAACCAACCTTCGTTCTCATTCCGTTCGGCGTCGGACGCGGTCTGCCAGATCTCGGTGGAACGGAAGTGTGAGCGGTTTGGGTTCGGATAACCGACACCTTGCACCACGGCTAGGTGTCCGTCGTCGAAGAGCGACTTCAATCCCGTGAGCCGGCCATTCAGGCCGGCGTAGTTGTCGAGCTTCAGAACCTTATCCGCGGCGATCCCGAGCTTCGGGCGGGAGCGATAGTAGATGTCGTCGGCGAAGGGCACGATCGTGTTAAGTCCGTCGTTGCCACCCGCGAGTTGCAGGACAACAAGGATGCGGCCGTCTTTCCCGGTAAGACTCTGGGTGAGCGCATCGGCTGCCTGGGCGTGCAACGCGAGAAAGGTCTTCTCGATAAAGACCGGCAGCGTCCAAGCCGCGGCTGCGCCGAGCGCCGAGGTGCGGAGGAAACTGCGGCGAGTGTGAAGAGTTGTTTCCATTCGTTAGGCTAATTGAAACTGCGGTGTGCTGGTCATGAGATGAAGCAGCTCGCGCATTGTTTGATCGCCGAAGTCCGGGCGGCGTTGTTCGAGAAACTGGACGAAGGCCGCGTGTTCCTTTTGCGGCGCGGGCGCGCCGAAGAGCCGGATGCCTAACGAGTGAACAAGCGCATCCGGCTTATCGCGCAAATCGGCCGGAATAAGCTTAGTGACGTCGATCGGATCGCGCGGCGGAACTTGCGCATAGATTCCGCCTCGGCGCACCGCGAGATCCCCGCCTTTTTCGCGACGTTGTTGCGCAAAGGGGAGCATTGCGTCGCCGTTGATCAGGTAATTCGCGAAGTTGTAGCGGAAGAGCAGCGTCGAAGTCGTGATCCACGCTTTACCGCCATCCCAGCCTTTCACGTTCGGTGGCGCGAAGATCAGCTGGCCCATTTGTCGCATCGCGTTTTGCGCCACGAACGGCGCCGGTAATTCGCCGCCCAGCTGTTTCGCCGTCTGCACGATGAACTGCACCGGGCTCTTAATCTGACTCCGCAGCGCCGCCGGCGAATAGAATTCCGCCGAGCTAAACATCTCGCGCAGGACCGGACGTAGCTCGTAGCTATGCTCGCGAAGGCGCACGGCGAGCGCGTCGACTACCTGCGTCGGCGGCTGATCTTCGGCGAAGAAGCGCCAGAGTTTCCGCGCGATGAAGTTCGAGCAGGCCGGCTGTCGCGCGAGGATATCGATCACGTCATCGCCATTCAGCGGCGCGGCGTTGCCCATGAATTTCTTGATTCCGCCATCGTGCTGCCGCGGGGCGAAGCGCGATGCTTGGTTAAATGGATTAAGGCGATAGCCGGTAAAAGCACGCGCCGATTCGCGCACATCGTCTTCGCTATAGTTACCGATCCCGATGGTGAAGAGCTCCATCAGCTCGCGCGCCCAGTTCTCGTTAGGGTGCGCTGGCTGGCTCTGCGGCAGATCGAGGTAGATCATCATCGCCGGATCGCGCGAGATCGCTTTTGTCAGGCTAACGAAGTTGCCGAGCGCGTTGCGCCGCAGCGTGTCGTTCTGCAACCAAAGCCAGTAGCCGTCTTTCACCTTCTCCGCGCTCGTCGCGAAGTGGCCATGCCAGAAAAGCGTCATCTTTTCGAGGAGCGGCGCTGGGGTCGTGGCCATTCTCTCCAGCCACCAGCGCCGCAGGTCTAACAAGTCCTCGCCCTGCGTCTGCCGGAACTCGCGCAACATCTGCCGCGCTTCCGGATTCGCGCTCTGTCGTGCCTCGCGCACTTGCTTCCGTTTCTCGAAAATATTCTCCGGCTTTGCCCAGGCGGGTGGGGGAACATTTGCCGCATCGCCCGTCTCATCGACCAGCCGATGTACGCTCGCTTCCAGGCCAAGCTTGCGCAGCGCCTCGATCTCCTCCGGCGTGCCGCCAAAACCCGCACGATTCAGCAGATGCGCGGCAGTTTCGGCATTCCAGCTTCGCGACGGGAGCGGCGTGAGCACAGCCATTGAACTGCAATGACCGAGCAGAAGTTGCACCGGTTACGCTCAAGTTTTGCCGCGAACGCTGGCGATTCCCGACTCCCTCTGCCTTGCTTGCAGATCTGATGCGGACTGAGGACTGATTCGGCGCTCTTGCCGGTCCAATCTCCTGGTCATCGGGTTGTGCTTACGACCGCTTGCGCGCGGCGGATTTTTAACAATTTTCCGGCATGAAACTACGTTCGCTTGTCGTCTTCGCCGCTCTCTGCCTGCTTGGCTCTGCCTTCGCCGCCGATGTTGAGAAGAGCAAAGACTATCCCGCACTCAAACGCTGGCCGCATTCGCACATCAGTAGCTATAGCGACAAGGACTTCGACGCCTTTGAGTTTGAGACGCCGGACAACACCACGCGCGTGGAAGGCCGCACGATTCATATCGCGTACGACTTCGATGAAGGAACGGAGGCGCCGAGCGAGCTGAAGTTGCTGCGCAATTACCAGAACGCGCTGGAAAAAGCCGGCTGGAGTTTAGTAACGAACCCGGAAGACCACATTGTCGTAGCCAAGCTGACGAAGAATGACAAAGAAGTGTGGGTGCAGGTGCGGCCTGCGAGTGACGGTTACTACTTCGACATCGTGGAGAAAGGCGAGATGAAGCAGGAGGTCTCCGCCAGCGACATGCTTGATGAGTTAAATGCGAACGGCCACGTGGCGCTGCAGATCAACTTCGATTCCGGCAAGGCCGTCATCAAAGAAGACTCGAAGCCGATCATCGCGGAGATGGTAAAGCTCTTGCAGGATGCGCCGGATCTCGCGGTCGAGATTCAGGGACACACAGATAACACGGGTGACGCGGCGGCCGATCAGGTGCTCTCCGAGCAGCGCGCGACCGCGGTGAAGAGCGCGCTCACCGCCGAAGGGATCGCTCCCGGTCGCCTAACCGCGAAGGGCTACGGCCTTACGAA
>JBJMWV010000313.1:0-5477 GCA_045809985.1 Chthoniobacterales bacterium
AGCTTATCTGCGGTATCGCGGCCGGCCCGACAGCGAGAAGGGCTACTTCGGTCTGATTCTCGTCGTCGCAGGCTTGAGTTCGACGCTGATCGGCGGCTCACTCGCCGACAAGCTGCGCACGCGCTATCCGGGATCATATTTTCTGGTCTCTGGCGTTGGAATGCTGCTCGCGTTCCCGTTCTTCGTCGCGGCGCTTTATGTTCCGTTTCCCGCGGCCTGGCTGCTGATGTTCGTGGCGATCTTCTTCGCCTTCTTGAACACCGGTCCATCGAACACCGCGCTTGCGAACGTCACACGGCCGGCAGTGCGCGGGACCGCGTTCGCCTTAAACATCCTCGTTATCCACGCGCTCGGCGACGTTCCGGCTTTTCCGGCGATCGGTTACATCGGCGGTCACACGAACATGAACGTCGCCTTTCTCGTCGTCTCCGGAATGATGTTGATCTCCGGATTGTTCTGGCTCGCGGGGATGAAGTTTCTTCCCGCCGACACTGCCGCCGTCGAAGCCGCAGGCGACACGTAGCGCCGCGAAACGAAAACGGCGGGAGTAACCGAAGTCACTCCCGCCGCGTCGTTTGGTTTGCGGTTTGCGCCGCGAATTACTCGTTAGTCGCCTGAAGGCGTTGCGCCAGCTTCAGCGTCACCTTTTTTGGTCTTGGTCTTTTCGGTCTTCTGGCTCGATTTCGATCCGCTCTTCGACGAACCGCTCTCCTCGTCGGCAGCAGTGCCAGACTTGGAAGCCTTCGAACTGGTGGTGCTATCCGCGCCTTCGGTCGTTGACGCGCTGGTGCCAGTTGCACCAGTTGATTTGCTGCTCTTGGACGACTTCGATCCCGTGGTCGAGTCGCCAGTTGCGCCAGCCGGAGTACCGGATGCCTCAGACGAGCTTGAAACGGTCGCAGTCGGCTTGGCCGATGAACGGCTGGAGCTTGTCGCAGCCGGGCTCGCGGTCGAACTGGCCTTGCTTGCTGAAGTCGCGCTCGGCTTCGCGGAAGGTGAGGCAGTTGCCGAAGCGGTCGCACTCGGCGCCGCAGTCGCGGCTGGTGTCGCCGAAGCATACGGAGTCGCAGAAGCAGCCGGCGATCCGGTCGCATTCGTTTGTGCGCTCACGCCGCTCTGAGTCTGCTGTCCCTGATAACCTTGCTGATAGCCGCGGTTACCGCTCGCCCCGATACCGATGTTCAAGCCAACGCCAGGCTGGACACCGTAGTATTGGTAAACACCACTGATGTATTCAGGCCGGCTGTATTCCTCGACGCGCCCGTAGTCGTAAACCGGCGCGCTGTAGATGCGCTCGCGCTGGATGGTGGTGGTGTAAACGCCCGGATCACTCGTGGCTGAGTACGCGGTCCATGGCATCGCGACTGTCTTGTGCGTCGTGGTTGTCGTCGTGCTGCGGGACGCGCCGCTCGAGCCAGCAACATTATCGCCGCCACTTGTCTCGAGGACGGTGTAAGCCATGCAGCCGGTTTGCTTGTCGAGAACGACGTCCTTGATCACGCCGACTTCAGAGCCGTCGGAAGCGCGAATCTTCGAGCCGATGATCTTGCTGCTCGGCAAATATTCCGTCGTGGTCGACGACGTGGTTGTTGATTGGGTCTGTGCGTTTACGGGTCCAATGGCGAGACCCACCGCCGCCATTGTTGCCCCTAGGATGATGAATCTTTTCATAGGTGTGAATTAAACTGACGTGATGCCGCGCCGCGTTATTCAGCGCGTGCGTAGATCATTCGTGCGCGAGAGTTCCTGCGCGTGTGTCGCGCGGTTTTTGCCTAACGAGCGATGTCGCTAGAGCGGAGACGGTCGCTCATGCAGGCGAACGTCGTAGGCGTGTGCGCGCTCGAGTGCAGCGATCGCCTGCTCCCGCTGACCGCTCTTTGCGGCGAGCTGCGCGAGCAACTGCCAGGATTCCGCGCGGTACCACTGTGTCTGGAGACAGCCGCGCAGTTCTTCCACCGCGGCGTCAGTTCCGCCCATCTCCGCGAGCAACTTCACGTAGCGCTTCTCGATCTCCCAGTCCCCTGCGCCACTGCGGCTCGCGAGGCGCATGCGAAAAACGTTCGAGCGGCCGGTTTCTTTGAATTCGAGGACGGCAAACATTTCGAGAGAGCGCGCCTCGACCAGCGGCATCTCTTTCGCGCGAGCGAGAAGCTCACGTGCCGTTTTGAAGTCATTTTCCCGAATCGCAATCGCCGCTCGATTGATCACCGCAATCGGTTGCTCCGGATCTTTCGCGAGCGCGGTGGTGACATCTTGCTTTGCCGCCTCTAGATGACCTTCCTCCAGCTCGACTAACGCAAGATTGATGAACATCCGCGCGGAATCACTGCCGCTCGCAATCGTTCGTTCGAGGAACGTCCGCTGGTCTTTCCAATCGAATGTGCGCAAAAGCGTCCGTGCGCCCAGAAAAGCCATCCACAAGGCAAGCGCCGGAACCGCGAAATCCTGCAGACGCAACCGCGGAAACGCGCGCACCAGACGCGCACCGCTGGTCGTGGCTGCGAGAAACAGGAATGCGCTCGGCAGATACAACCAATGCTCCGCGACGGTCGCATTCAGTGGAATGATTCCGCTCACCGGGATGTAGCTGATCGCGGTGAGCACTAGCGCGAGGAATGCGGCGCGGTCGCGCTTCCGTTCGCGCAGGAGCCAATAGCCGTAACCGGCCGTGATCAGGATCCCTGCGATGTTCTGCAGCTCGCGCAGTGACGCGCCGGTAATGCTCGCTTTCCCGAAGCCGCTCGGGTGGGTTTCGACATCGCGCTCCATCCGCAGATTCGTCGGGAGGACGAGAATGCCTGTGTATTCAGCGACCGCGCGGGCGACGAGAATCGGCCTAACGAGGAGTGGTAATTTGTGCGGTGGCGGAGGCGCGACGTGTTCCGCAGGCAACCGCAGGCTTACATAACTGACGAGGACGAACGCGATAACAACGGCTGCGCGAATCGCGCTGCGGCGTTGCAATGCGACGACGAGCGCGAGCCACAGGGCAAGAAAGATGAGTCCGCTCTCTTTGCTCAGCGCACTGAGGCCGAAAAGGAGCGTCGCGCTACCCGTTAGGCAATACAGCCGTCTCCCGCTCGCGCCGAGACTCAGCAGGCCCACATAAAGCGCGACGAAGCCAAACAGCCCCGCGAGCGGATCAGCGCGACCGGAAATGTATACCACCGCGCTCGTGTGAATCGGATGAATCGCCCATATCAGCGCGCTAACGAGCGCAACACTTTCGCGTCGCCGCTCGCCCGTTCCGCAGGTGCGGAGGAGCTCACGTGCGAAGAGAAGCAGCGCGATCGCCGCTCCGAGATGGCAGAAAATGCTGGTCAGGTGGTAGGCGGCGGGCCGCAAGCCGAACGCAGCGTACTCGAGCGTGTAGGTGAGCCGTTGGATCGGTCGATAAAAATTCGACGCCGTCGCATCCGTGAAAAGGAAATGCTGGAAGCCTTCGCCGATCAGACGCGGGCTGCGGATCAGCGGATCGCGCAGTATCAACGCGGTGTCGTCCCAGACGAAACTGTCACGGACTGCCGGCGCGTACGTCGCGAAGACTCCGATTGTCAGCAGGAGAAAGGGGAGAAATCGTTTCAACGCGCGAATCGCTATGGACAGAATGGGCAACCTGCGCGTTTAGGTTCCGGCATGTCGTCGCTACGCCGGTTCCTGCTCGCGCTCCTTCTCGTGACTAGCAGTGTACATGCCGCCGGGGTGCCGGATGATTGCACGCAGCTCCTGGTCGCGATCGCGCCCGACTGGAACTCGATCCGAGGCGAAATGCGCATGTATGAGCGCGCGCGCGGAGGAAACTGGACGCAGCGCGGCGCGGCCATCGCAGTGTTGTTCGGGAAAAATGGTCTCGCCTGGGGCACGGGTCTCGCAGGGCAGAACGAGCCGGGCCTTCGCAAGAAAGAGCGGGACGGCCGCGCGCCGGCGGGCGTTTTTCGGCTCGGCGATGTCTACACATATGACGCGCAGCTTCCGGCCGGCGCCGATTATCCGTTCCACACCGTGACCGAAGCGGACATCTGGAGCGACGATCCGCGTTCGCCGAATTACAACCGCCACGTTGTGATCGATCCGAAAAATCCGCCGGACAATTTCAGCCACGAGAAAATGCGCTCCGGCGATTTTGCGTATCACTGGCTGATCGACATCCGGCACAACTCCGATCCGCCAGTGCCCGGAAACGGCAGCGCAATTTTCTTCCACACGCGTCGTGGCGAGACGCGCCCGACCGCCGGCTGCACCACGATGGCGCGCGAAAATCTGCTGCGCGTCATCACGTGGTTACGCGCGCCGAGTCATCCCTGTTACGCGCTCCTCACGCGCGATGAATACGCGAAGAAATGGCAGAGTTGGAACCTGCCGGCGCCCTAACGACAACAAAGAAAGACAAAATCACTGGTTAGGCATTGCGTGGCCATCTTTTTGCTTTACTTTGGTCTCGTTAGGCCAAACGCATGAAAAAACGAGCCAATCCTGATTCTGAAGCAAACATTCGTCGCATTGATTCGAAACCGAAGGCGAAGAAACAGACGCACGGTTTCCAAGTTCATTTCCTTCGCGGCAGCCAGGCTGTCACGCGCATGTTCAGCGACACCGTCTACGGCGGTAAGGAGGGTGCGCGTCGCGCGGCCCGCAAATTTAAAAAGTCCTCGATGCAGGATCTGCCTGACCGTGTCTTTCGCGGCCCAATCGGCGCCGACCAGGCACGCGGCGGCGGTAAGTCGTCGAAGAAATCGAGCGGCGCAGCGAAGAAGCGCGGACGTTAGGCAGTTCGGGCGAGTTCGCCCGCGAACGCCCTCCAGCATTCCGCGAAACCCGGCGCGAAATCGTCGGGTCGTGCGGCTAGCCAGCGTGTGATCAGTTCCGGCGGGAAAAACTCGCCGAGCTCGATCTCACTTCGGGCAAGCTGGAATGGGCCGCTGTGGCGGCCGCGATAAAGCCAGATGAATTCCTGACCTGTCCGTTCAGACGCGGGCAGTTTCAAAACGCGCTCCAACTCTGCTGAAACGCCGAGTTCCTCGAAAACCTCGCGGGTGGCCGCTTGGTCGTAGTCCTCACCGGCGTCGACGTGCCCGGCCGCGCTCGAATCCCAGACACCGGGATGCCGGTCTTTCCAGCGCGATCGCTTTTGCAGAAAAAGCTCGCCATTTTCGTTGAAGAGGAACACGTGCACGGCGCGATGCAGTAAGTTATTCGCATGCACTTCACCGCGTGAGGCCTGCCCCGTGACTTGATCGTCCGGGTCAACAACGACGAACATTGCAGTCTGCTCATTCGCAGTTGCCGCGGACTCGATCGGCTGCCCGAAATTTGAAAGCGCGATCCACTGGTTGAGCGATAATTCTTCAGCCCGCGCTTTCGGGTCGACCCGGCAGATGCGCGCGGCCGCTTCCCAATCCGGAACCTCTTCGCGCAACAGTTTCTGCAGTTGCTTCCGCCGTTGCGAGAAGCCACGCCGCACAAGCGCGACGAAGCGC
>JBJMWV010000314.1:0-3795 GCA_045809985.1 Chthoniobacterales bacterium
GAGCGCAACGGCGCAGGATCAGCTCAATGCGCCGGGAACGGAGAAGATTGTCGCGCTTGTTTACCAAGGCGAGAACGCCGTCGCGAAGATCCGTGAAGTCCTCGGGCCGACCGACCCGAGCAAAGCTCCTCCGGGTTCGATCCGAAAGGAATTCGGCCAGTCGATCATGGTCAACGCCGCGCACGCCTCCGATTCCCCGGAGAACGCGCAGCGCGAGATGAAGATCGTCCAGGTCGACGAGAACAACTTCAAACCGCTGATTGAAAGCTTCTACGACCGCCGATAGCTTGCGCTCCCCCAGTTCCGAACCTTCAACACAATGCTGACCATGGATATCTCTGAGCGCGCCGCCCGTTTAACGCCGTCCCTCACCCTCTCGATCGACGCGAAAGCGAAGGCGATGAAATCGGAGGGACTCGATGTCTGCGGTTTCGGCGCGGGCGAGCCGGACTTCGACACGCCTGAGCACATCAAGGACGCGGCGATCGCGGCTTTGCAGGCTGGCATGACAAAATACACGCCGAGCGCCGGGTTACCGGAGTTGCGCCAGGCGATTGCGGAGAAGTTACAGGCGGACAACGACCTCACGTACAAATCGACGCAGGTCGTGGTGAGCAACGGCGCGAAGCATTCCTGTTACAACGCGATCCTCGCTACCTGTCAGGAAGGCGACGAAGTCATCATCCCGTCTCCATATTGGGTGAGTTATCCCGATATGGTGCGACTCGCAGGCGCTGAGCCGGTCATCGTGCAGACGACCGAGCGCAACGGCTGGAAGATGCGCGCGGAAGATTTTGAGAACGCGATGACGCCGCGCACCAAGATGGTCATCCTGAACAGCCCGAACAATCCGTCCGGCGCCGTTTACACTCGCGATGAGATCGACGCGATCGTGCAAATCGCGTCCGACGAGGACATCTACATTCTCTCCGACGAGATTTACGAAAAGCTGACTTACGACGACATTAAGCACGTCAGCACTGCATCGATTTCGAAGCAGGCTTACGACATCACGATCACGGTCAACGGATTCAGCAAAGCATATGCGATGACCGGTTGGCGCCTCGGCTATCTCGCCGCGCCAGATAACGTCGCGAAAGCCGTCGATGCGATTCAGAGCCACAGCACTTCGCATCCGAATTCGTTCGCGCAACGCGGGGCGCTCGCGGCGTTGAAAGGCGATCAGCAGGCGCTCTCCGATATGCGCGACGAGTTCGACATGCGCCGCAATTACATGTACGACCGCCTAACCAAGATCCCGAACATCACCGCGGTCCGGCCGCAAGGCGCGTTCTACATTCTGGTCAACATCAGCCAGCTCGGCTTGAGCTCGCAGAATTTCGCCGACCGTTTGCTGAGCAAAGCCAACGTCGCGGTGATTCCCGGCGTCGCCTTCGGTGACGATCGCACGGTTCGCCTGAGCTACGCGACGAGCATCGACATCATCAAAAAAGGTCTCGATCGGTTCCAGGATTTCTGCCGCACGCTGTAACGCTGAGCGCAATCCCCGCCGCTGATCTGCCGTTGCGGCTCAGCGAATCGAAACGCAAAGTGCTCGCTCATGGCCGGGCAACTCGCGCTCCTTCTTCACGCCCACCTGCCGTTCGTTAGGCATCCCGAGCACGAGGAGTTCTTCGAGGAGTCGTGGCTCTTCGAAGCGATCACCGAGACCTACATCCCGCTCATCCGCATGATGCAGCGGCTGGTGGAGGACCGCGTGCCGTTTAAGCTCGTGATGAGCATCACGCCGACGCTCTGTGCGATGCTGCAGGACGAATCACTGCGCGAAAAATACGTGGAGCATCTCGCCCGATCGATTGCGCTCGCGGAACGCGAAATCGAGCGGAATCGCGACGAGCCTGCGTTGCTCAAGCTTGCGAGCTTCTACTGCGATTTGCTCGTCGAAACGCGAGAAAATTTCGCGAAGTGGAATCGCGATCTGCTCGCCGTCTTGCGCGAACTGCGCGATGCGGGCGCGCTTGAGATCGTCGCCTGCGCCGCGACGCACGGCCTGCTTCCCCTGCTCCGCTCACCTGAAGCGATTCGCGCGCAGGTGCTGATCGGCTGTGATGTTTATCGCGAGACCTTCGGTGCGGATCCGATCGGCTTCTGGTTGCCGGAATGCGCCTACACGCCGGGTATCGAGGACATCCTCGCGGAGGCAAACATCCGCTGGTTCGTGCTCGATGCGCATGGGTTGCTCCTCGCGAAGCCGCGCCCCCGCGCCGCGATTTTTGCGCCGTGTTTCACGCCCGCCGGCCCGGCTGCATTCGCGCGTGATCCGGTGTCGAGCCGCGAAGTCTGGAGCGCGGAAAGTGGATATCCGGGCGATCCGGCATATCGCGATTTCTACCGCGACGTCGGTTTCGACCTGCCGTCGACGCACGCTTTCGCGCATTCGCGCGATAAGACGCCGCGCTTCACCGGTCTAAAGTATCACCGCATCACCGGTCGCGATGTGCCGAAGGAAATCTACGACCGCCCGGGCGCCGACGAAGTCGCGAACGCGCACGCACAACACTTCTTCGAATCACGACAGAGCCAGCTTCGCGAGCTGGCCACGCTGATGGAAGATCCGATCATCACGATTCCATTCGATGCGGAACTCTTCGGTCATTGGTGGTTTGAGGGAACGAGCTTCCTCGAGTCGTTGATCCGCAAAGTTGCTGATGCTCAAAATGAGCTCCGCTTCACCACCCCGACTGATTACCTCGTCACGCATCAGAGGCTTGAGGTCGTCACACCTGCAGCCTCGAGCTGGGGCGAGAACGGCTATTGGGAAGTCTGGCTGCAGAAAGCGAACGCCTGGATCTATCCGCCGTTGCACTCAGCCGCGCGACGTATGATTGAAGTAGCCCGCGCCTATTCGAAAAACACCGCGCCGCAGATCGATCGCGCCTTGCGACAGCTCGCGCGCGAACTGCTCCTCGCGCAATCGAGCGACTGGGCGTTCCTGATGAAAACCGGCACAGCACGCGATTACGCTGCCGGCCGAGTGGAAGATCACATTGCGCGTTTCGATAAACTCGACGCGCAGATTCGCAGCGGCGAGATCGACGAAGCATTCCTGAGCGAATGTGAGTCGCGCGACAATCTCTTCCCGAACCTGAAGTGGCAGCATTACCAATGAAACGCCTCACCTGCTTATTCGTTAGTCTCGCGGTCGTCCTCGCCGTGCACGCACAAACTCCGCCGCCGGCGCGCGACGTGAAGATCAGCTTCATTCCGCCACCTACCGAAGGAACAATCAGCCTCGGAATTTACGATGCGAAGGGAACGCTCGTGCGCGTCTTGCATCGCGAAACGGAAGTCGACGAATTGGAAGCCGGCAACGACGCGCTGATCACGCATTGGGACGGGAAGAACGATGCTGGCGAGCCGCTGCCGTCCGGCAAGTACCATGCGCGCGGGTACGCGGTCGACGCAGACATCGAAGGCATCGGCTATTTCTTCAACGACTGGGTCACTGATGAAGACTCGCTGCGGATCGCCAGGATCACCGCGATCGAGATCGAGAACGGCGTTCCGCTCTTGAGCGTGAAACTGGCGGACGGTCGCGGCATTTCCCTCCTTTGCGATGTGAACGCGAACATCATGAACACGGGTGACGAGCGGCCGCGGCGCGACACCTGCGATGACGCGCTCTCCTGCGCGACCGGCAAGGACAACACCCGCTGGACGATCGCGCGAACCGGAAGTGACGCGACCCAAGTGAAGCAGTTCTCGTCGAACGGCGAGCTCCTCCGTCACCTCACCATCAACCCGCAGGATCCGCAGCCGCAGCAGATCGCGGCC
>JBJMWV010000315.1:0-6099 GCA_045809985.1 Chthoniobacterales bacterium
GGATTGAAGCCGGCCTGCTGGATTTTACCTTCCCATTGGTAGCGCCAAAACTCGTCGCCTGGCTCGAGCGGCAGCGCGACAAGACGCAAGACGATCGCCTGCCTGCGCGGCGTGAGCCAGGAAGGGAAACGCGTGGCCGCGAAAATAAAGGCAATCCCACACGCCATCGCGCAGAAGACGAAGCGCACGGGCATCTCCTGCAGCGCCCAATCGTCGAAACGATTGAGCGACGCGAAGAGCACGAACTGACACGCGAGCGCGAAGCTGAACCGGAGCAATCGCATTCGCTAAATCGTTGGAGCGACGGTGGCTGGTTTTTCGAGCGAGAGTTCCGTCGCCGCGCGTGGTCGAGTGATGCGCTGCAAACCCACCCGGTGAGCGGCGAGATCAACCAGCTCCGCGACGCGCGACTTCAGCGTGCGCGCCCGATTCCAAAGGAAAAGAAGGAAGACTCCGTAGCCGAGCAAGGCCACTACGTCGACCGAGCCGACGTTCAGCGCGTGATAGGTGAGCAGCGCGACAATCGCGAGATTCAGGATCACGGTTGTGGCGACGAAGCGGTTCCAAAGCGCGGCGCGCGTGAGGCACTTCGACCCGCCATGATATTCCGAGACGGTCTGGAGCGCGACGCTCCAGAAGAAGTTGCCATAGATGTGAACGTCCCAATCATTCCAGCCCGTGTCCGACGAGTAGCGCCATCCTTCCTCCTCGAGCAAAGCAAAGATCGAGCCGAGGAGTTGATGGCGATCCGTGCCGTCTTCGCTCCAGTAACTGCGCCGGTCTAACGAACCGTCGGTCGGCCAACCGGCCGGCAAAATTTCGTGCGCCGTAATGACGGAGCGCGGGGTGCGCTTGAACTGCAGCCAGGTAAAATAGCGCGACCATCCCCTAACGAGTGGTTGGGCGAAGGCGAGGAACATCACGAGCAATCGCGCCGCGCTCGTATCGAAGCGCGGCTCGATGCGTGCGCGCAACATGTAGGAGAGGGCAACGCAGAGCGTGCCGCCGAGCATGAGATACGGGACGATCCGCACCTCGGGCAGAAAGATGCCGAGGCCGAAGAGGAATACGGTTAACGCGAACCACTCGATGCTGCTCAGGTAGGCGGCGATTTCCGATTGCGGCGTCGGGTAGATCGACTGGAAGAGCCCATCGCCGAAGACGCCGTGGTAGATGATCGGCCGATTGATGAACCAACTGAAGCGTGGCGTGCCGTAGATCTGGCCGCGCCATTTCGCGCTCCCCGTTGGGCCGAAAAAGATGAGGTGCTTGAAGCGCAACATCGATTCGGCTTCACCGTAGCCTTCCTGCTGGCGGCGGAACGCGCCGAGCGTGAATCGCCGATAGTGCCAGACGATTGCGGTTGGACTGAATGCGATCTCGTGGCCGGCCTGTTGCACGCGCCAGCAGAAATCAACGTCATCGCCGGCCTTGTGATATTCGATGTCGAAACCGCCCACCATCTCGAAGGCCCAGCGCCACCACGCCATGTTACAACCAGGGATGTGCTCAGCGACGGTGTCGGTAAGAAGCACGTGGCTCGGGCCACCGGGTGCAGCCGCGACACACGCTTGCACCCAATTCTGTGCAGGCGGCGAAATATTCGGGCCCCCGACGCCGGCGTAGTTTCCACTCACTAGCGTCCCGACGAGATAGTAGAGCCAATCTCGATCTGCCATGCAGTCGGAGTCGGTGTAGGCAAACACTTCGCCTTGGGCGGCGCTTGCGCCGGTGTTGCGCGCGTGGCTTAAGCCGTGGTTCGTCTGTCGGATGTAGCGGACGTCCGGATAACGCGCCGCAATTTCCGACGTGTTGTCCGTCGAACCGTCGTCAACCAGGATGACTTCGTAGTTCGAGTAGTCGAGTTTGCCTAACGAATCCAAACACGAGGCGAGTGTCTTCGCCCCATTGTAGGAGCAGACGATGACCGAAACCGACGGCGTTCGCGTCAGCGGCGGACGAGCGACATCAAACTGATCAGCACCCAGTTTGTCGCGCAAGGCATGAAAAGATTTCTTCGGTGTGCGCTCGCGCGTGACGAGACCGAAAGCCCAATCGGTAATCTCCTGCTCACCGGTGAACCATTCATCTGTCCACGCAAAGAAGACGGTGCCGGCGAGTCCGCATTTCACCGCGCTATCGAGATGCCAGCTGAGCATCTCGGCCTGTTCGTCTTCGCTGTGCCGGATCGTGTCCATCCCGAACTCGCCCAGCATGAGTGGCCGATCTTCCGAAAGATTCTGCAGTCGCAGCGCATAACGCTCGAAGTCGCGTTGGTTGTGCAGGTAGACGTTGAAGCAGAAGAAATCGACGTTCTGCGGGAGGAGGAACTCGGTCGGCGGAAAGCTCGCGTACGAATAGAGGACGTCTGGATTCTCCTTCCTCGCGACGCGGATTAGCTGCTCGAGAAATTCCGTGACGCGACGCACTCCGAGCCAGCGAACCATGGTGCTCGAGATCTCGTTTCCGACGAGATAGCCGAAGATCGCAGGATGCCCGGTGTGCTCACGCACTGCGGCGCGGACGGCTTCGACAATTTCATCGCGCGCCTTACGTTTGCGCAGGAACTCGACATGTTTAGCCCAAGGCAGCGTGACCAAAACGCGCATTCCTGCCGCCGCGGCTTGGTCGAGAAACCAGAGCGGCGGCTGATGATAAATGCGCAGCAGGTTTAGCCCCATCTCGCGCATGAGCGCGAGGTCGCGCGCGAACTGCTCCGCGTTGCCAAGATAGTTGCCAGTCGCGTCTGGCCTGAACGGACCGTAGGTGACGCCTTTGGCGAAAAACTTCCGGTCGCCTTCGAAGAAGAACTTTGCGACCGCGCGCACGCGATCCGGCGATGCGGAACTCACAGCCGAGTTCCGTAGTCTAAGCGCCACCGCGGCGCAAAGCTTTTGCTCTCGTGCGCCTTACAGCCGGGAACCGAGATTCTGCCGGAGCTTGAGCAGGCCGCGGCGAATGCGCGCCTTCACCGTTCCGAGAGGCTCGTCCAGCTTCTGCGCGATTTCCTGCTGCGTCATTCCGCCGAAGAACGCCATCTCGATCGCGCGGCGTTGCTCCGCGGAAAGCTGAATGACAGCACTGCGCACGATGTCTTTCCGCTCGTGCGTCTGTGCCTCGTCCGACGAATCGTTCTCAATCATCTGGTCCCAGATCTTCGCTTCCTCAGTGACTTCATCCTGCAAACGGCGGCGGCGTTGCACCCGGCGCAGGTGATCGATTGCTTTGTTACGCGTCAGCGTCATCGCCCACGTCAGAGGCTTGCCCCGGCGCGCATCATACACCGACGCTTTCTCCCAGATCTGCACAAACGCCTCCTGCACTACTTCCTCCGCGTCCTTCACGTTGTTTAAAACGCGCATCGCCGTGGCAAGGAGCACGCCGGAGTAGCGGCGATGGATTTCAGCGAGGCTCTGATCGTCTCCCGCCGCCGTGCGGCGGAAGAGGTCGGAATCGTGCAGGGGATCAGCGGTAAATGATGTAGTAGACATAAGGTGAGTATATATAGACAATTAATAGACAATCGCCAGACGAATTCAAGCCGGATGGCATCGTGTTTTGCTTCCGCCGGGGAGCCGGCTGCGATTACGCGACCGGCTTCAGCCCATCAGCCACGATCTGCGCCGTGCGCTCGATGTCTTCGGCTTCGTGCGCGGTCGAGAGGAAGCCCGCCTCGAACTGTGACGGCGCGAAGTAAACGCCAGCATCTAGACATTGCCGGAAGAATTTCGCGAAGGCCTCTGTGTCGCTGCGCTTTGCATCGCTCAGATTTGCGACCGGGCCTTCGGTGAAGAAGAGGCAGAACATTGAACCAATGCGATGGAAGGTGAACGCCCGACCGAGTTGGCGGAGTGTGCCACGCGTCGCCTCTTCGAATTGCGCCCCACGTTCTTCAAGCAAGCGCCAGCCGTCGATCCGCTCGAGCTCGCGCAACTGCGCCAGGCCGGCCGCCATCGCGAGTGGATTTCCCGAAAGCGTCCCTGCCTGGTAAACCGGCCCGAGCGGCGAAAGATGATCCATGATTTCCGCGCGACCGCCGAATGCGCCAACCGGCAGACCGCCGCCGATCACTTTTCCGAGCGCCGTCAGGTCTGGTTTGATGCGGTAGATTTCCTGCGCGCCGCCACGCGCCACGCGAAAACCAGTCATCACTTCGTCGAAAATCAGAAGCGCGCCTTCACGCGAACAAAGCTCGCGCAGCCGCTCGAGAAATCCTTCACGCGGAAAGTAAAGGCCCGCGTTTGCAGGAACTGGCTCAAGGATGATCGCCGCGATCGCACCCGCATTGGCGCGGAACGCCGCTTCAACCGCCGCGATGTCATTGAAGGGCAACGCAATCGTCAGCGCAGCGAGCTCGCGCGGAACCCCAGCGCTGTCTGGCTGCCCATGCGTCAATGCGCCGCTGCCAGCATTCACGAGCAGCGAATCGACATGCCCGTGGTAACACCCTTCGAACTTGATGATCTTCTCGCGTCCGGTGAATCCGCGCGCCAGCCGGATGCATGACATGGTCGCTTCGGTCCCGCTGTTGACCATCCGCACCTTCTCGATCGACGGCACCCAACTGCAGATCAGTTCCGCCATCTCGACTTCGTAGGGATTCGGGATCCCAAAGCTGACGCCGCGTGTCGCTGCCTCACGCACCGCCTCGATCACCACCGCCGGCGCATGTCCAAGAATCGCCGGACCCCACGTGCCGACGTAATCGATGTACTCGTGTCCATCGACATCCCAGATCTTCGCGCCCTTCGCTCGCTCGACGAAAAACGGCGTCCGCCCCATGCCGCGAAACGCGCGCACTGGAGAGTTAACGCCGCCGGGAATTCGCGCCTGCGCAGCGGCGAAAAGCTCAGCCGATGAGTGCTTCATCGCGCATCGCTTCGCACGAAGGCGCGCGCAGGTCTATCGCGAAGTGCCAACGTTGACAGCGCCAGAGCGCGCTCATACTCTGCGTCGCCAATTTCGGCGGGGTAGCCAAGTGGTAAGGCAGGGCTCTGCAAAAGCCCTATTCGTGGGTTCGATTCCCGCCCCCGCCTCGCTCCCTCGATCGATGGCTTGTCTCCTGCTCGGAAGCAGGCGTGCGTCATCGACTTATCGTTTTTTTTCTGCTCTTCGCCGCGGCGTTCGCGAACGCTGCCGGTCCGCATCCGCTCACCGTCAAAGACCTCAGCCTCATGCTCCGCAGCGGCTACACGCCGGCAGCCGTCGAACGTGAAACTGCGCTACGCCACTTCATCGGTCCGATCACGCCTGCGGACGAAACCGCGCTGACAAAAGCCGGTGCCTCCGCGGCTCTTCTGGCGGGCTTAAAGAGCGGCGCCTACGCAGTTCCTCCGGGCGAAGTCGCTGCCGCTCAGGAAGCGATTGCGGCTGAAACAAAACGCCGTGCGGCGCAGGAGGAAGAGGCGCGGAAGTCCAACACGCTTTCCCAGATTCAGGAGGAGCAAAAACGTGCGGCCGCAGCCGCAGCGGCGCCCACGATCGCTGCCGCTCCAGCTCCGATGCAGCACGCGCTGGCTGCGGCAATGAAAGGCGATCTGGTCACTTCGAAGAATGGAATCCTGAGCACCTTCAATGATCAACCGATCGAAAATAAGAAGCTGATCGCACTCTACTTCTCTGCGCACTGGTGTCCGCCTTGCCGGAAGTTCACCCCCGAGTTGGTCGAATTTTATAACCGCGTCGCACCGGCACATCCGGAGTTCGAGATCGTCTTCGTCAGCGCCGATCGCGCCGCGCCTGCGATGGAAGCCTACATGCGCGACGCGCAGATGCCGTGGCCTGCGATCAACTTCGCGAAAGTGAAAGAAAAGGAATCGCTCCTGAAGTACGCGGGCAAGGGTATTCCGTGTCTGGTCGTCATCGACGCGACCGGTAAGGTTGTCTCCGACACCTATTCAGGCACAACGTACGTCGGGCCGGCCAACGTTGTCGCTGATCTCGATCGGATGTTCGCGCCGCGTACGGCAGCCAAATAGCCGCTCGCCCGCAGAACGCGGAGGAATGCTTCATGCTTGAAATAGTGCGTGGCTTCTCCGGGCGACAAATCGCGTAGGCGACGCGTGGCTTCGTTTCTCGACGAAACGACACCGGCCAGGA
>JBJMWV010000316.1:0-2827 GCA_045809985.1 Chthoniobacterales bacterium
AGGAACGACGTGCCGCCTTGGATATCGAGACCGAGGCGAATCTTCTCCTTCGGCGGCCAGATAGTGAGGAGGCTGAAGACAACTAGGAGGAGGCCGAGGACAGTGGCGAGAACGCGCTTCCGCATGCCGTAATCGGTCGCGAAATACCAACCGAAGAGGATCAGCAGGACAAGGCCAGCGGTGAAAGTCAGGATCGGGCTCATTCGTTAGGCTTCAGCTTTGATGACGTTGGTGATGGCGGATTTTTCCATCTCGAGTTTCACGTTGTCCGCCACCTTCACGATCACAGTACGATCTTTCACGTTGGCGATCATCCCATGAATTCCGGAGACGGTGACGACCCGATCGCCGGTCTTGAGCGCGCTCGCCATCGAGGCCTGCTCTTTCTGCTTCTTCATCTGCGGCCGGAAGAGCAGGAAATACATGATGATGAAGATGAAGATCAGCGGCACGAACGAGGCGAGCGGGTTCGCACCGGCGGGCGCGGGGCTCGCTTGAGCTAAAAGGGTAATGAACATGAGCGAATGGGCAGCCGTTCAGGCTCGAATGCTCAGGGAGCGGGAGCCGGGAAGCGGGCACATATTCAACACCGGAGTCGTAGAAATGCAACCGGTGAACGCGAGGGCGAAGCCGCGGCGTTTATCGAACCAGTTCGCCCCAGGCGGGCTCTTCCAATTGCAGCTCCGGATCGTCGAGTTCGCTGCGATTGATCTGCTCGTATTGCGCCGCGAAATCGGACCACGCGCGCAAACGAATCTTCACGTGATCACCCACACGCAATCGCGCCGCGGGTGTCCAGATGTTGTCGTGCATGCTCTGCAAATAGACGATCGCCTGCACGGCTTCGCCTTTGTGATTCGGGAGCTGCACGTCGGCAAGTTTCACAGACATGATGTGATCAGCGTAGGGCACACTGCCGGGTCGCGGAACTGACGAGACCGCTTCAACCATTCCGCTGACCTCCACCTCCTCGCCGCGTCCCGGCGAGAAGAAGCGCGACGGCACAGGCGTGCCGAGCTTCAGTTCGATCAGTTTCCAATTTCCAAATGCCAGCTCGCGCGCAGCAAATTCCCAGATAACCAGCGTCTTGCCCGCGAGTCGATCGCGACCCCGCGCCAGTTCGTTCGCCAGCATCTCGCGCGTCGCGAAGGCGCCGTCGCTGTTGCGCAGGATGCAATCGAGCGGCCGCCCGCCGAACGCGACGCTGAGATGTTCCGCGAAACCGGCCGATTCGCCCCAGCCGAGCGCCTCAAGCGAGAAGGTATTCGAGAAGCTGTCGCCGAGCAGCAGCACATCGGCGTCGCGGCTCGGCCGCCAAAGCGAGTTGCCGTTCGTGACCTGCTGGATCGTGACCTTCTGCGACGTCTCGTTAGGCAACTTCAACATCCGGCTGATGTCGCCGACCGCTTCAACTTCCTTCTCGCTGACCTGCAGGGATGCGTTGTTCGGGCTCGGGGGAAGGTTCAACGACGCCGCGAGATTTTGCGCGACGAACTGCATCGTCACCGGCCGCCAGTGCGTGTCGGTATCGAGATAAACTGGAGCGCTCTTCCGCTGCATGAGCGCAGTCGTCGGATCGAAGAGGCGCACGCTCGCGGCAGTGAGCTTGTTCTGAAATTCGGTGAACGAAGCGTTCTGTAACGACTCGTTAGGCAAAACGCGCGCGCTCAGCTTTTCACCTTGGATTGTCGCCTTCGTCGGGATCGGCAGGACGACGAGATCGATCCCGCGCGCGGCGAGTTGATCGCGGAACTGCACGATTGCCTTCACCGGGTCCGGCTGGATGCGCGCGGCGTGCGTCCGCCGCTGCAGTTGCGCGGGCGCCAGGAACGGCGCGCCGGTCACGTATTCGACATCCGGCCGGTAAAACAACCAGCCGTCACGCCCGAGAAAGACTTGCTCGTTCGCAGCGCGAAGTTTGCCGATGAGAATCGACTGCGCGCGGGGCAACAGCCATTGCGACACGACTGATTCCGCCTCGAGCGTCTTCTCCGCGGACTTCAGATCTTCACCATGCCAGAGTTGATCCAATCTCGGCAGCGCGCGCAGCGGCGAAGGTCCGCGTGCAAATTGAATCAGCGGCACTGACAGGATCGTGATCAGGAACAGCGTGATCAGCGCCTGCGGTGTGCCTTGCGTGAACACCGTGCGCTTGAGCGCGATCTCCGCTTCGTCTTCGCGCGTGAGCCTGCGATTCGTTTCCGGCGTCGGCTCTTTATAGCTCGGCAGGGAGTGCGTCGGCGTGCGCGGCTCGTCATGCCCGACCGGCAGTTCGCGTTCTCGTTTCAGCGCGCGCATTTAGAAGATGAAGTAGATGAACGGATTGTATTCCTGCGTCGCGAGCACGATGAGCGCGACCCAGCCGAGACCGAAGCAGACCGCGGTCTTCGGCAAAGTCATGAGCTGCGTCCAATCCCACGTCTGCTTGCCAAGCCAGACGACGAGCGCGGCCACGCCTAACGAGAGCAGATAGTACCGCTGATAAATGATGCCGCTGATGAGGGCAGCGCCGGGAGCGGCGTCTTGCAGACCGAACATGCTCGCGAGATACGCACCGGCGCGATGCAGATCAGTAGCGCGGAAGAAGACCCAGCCTAACAACACGATGACGAACGTGATCGCGATGCGCAGCGGCCGCGGCAGGCTGTGGTAGAACCCTTCGCGTCCCTGGCTGCGCTCGAACGCGAGCATGCCGCCATGCAGTCCACCCCAGATGACGAAGTTCCACGACGCGCCGTGCCACAGCCCGCCGAGCAACATCGTGATGATGAGGTTCGCGTAGGTGCGCGGGAGCGAACCGCGATTCCCGCCGATCGGAATGTAGAGG
>JBJMWV010000317.1:0-5024 GCA_045809985.1 Chthoniobacterales bacterium
AACGAGCGGGCGATGTCCCATTCCGAGTTGGCGCACACGCTTGGAGACGACATTGATGAGGAGTTGCTGGTTGGAGATGACTTGAGCTGCTTCCTGGAGGAGTTGAGCGGTCATAGGGCGTGTAGAGCGGACGGCGCGTGCGGACTCGGTCGGGAATGGAACGATCGTCGGAGAGTCGCCGGAAACGACGGGGGAAGTGGAGTTAGAGGCGAGCATCACTTGGTGAAAAGGAATTCGGACGTTGGGGGTGGTCGGCTGGGTTGTCAACCGATTTGTCTGGAGAGAAGCGGGGTCGGGAGCGCACGCAATGCGTTCCGCGCAGGCGACTTTCCGAGCGCGCGGATAACGACCTTGCCACGCGCGCCTCGATGCGCGAAATATCGGGCTCGCCGGAGCTGCCGGTGTTCATGACGGGCTGTGGCTCAGCTTGGTAGAGCGCTTCGTTCGGGACGAAGAGGCCGCGGGTTCGAATCCCGCCAGCCCGAGTGAGTCTCACGCTCGCTTCAGTTGTCGAATGCGAGTATCAACACGCGGCTGATGAACGACGCCGTCCTCACAACGATCGCTCTCACAGGCTTTGGCGTCGCGTTTTTCCACGCGGCGATTCCGACGCATTGGCTGCCGTTCGTCCTCGCCGCGCGGGCCCAACGGTGGACGCACGCGAAGACGCTCGCCGTGACGGCGCTGGCAGGCACAGGTCATGTTTTCTTCACCGCACTTCTTGGGCTACTCATCGCGTGGTTCGGCATCGCATTGAACAAGAGCATCGGCACGTGGTTTCCTTGGATTGCGGGAATCGCGCTCTTGCTCCTTGGAATCTTTTACCTTGTTCGTCAGGCGACTGGAAAAGGTCATGCTCATCACCATCTCTTTTGCGGGCATGACCACGTCCACGTCGGCGGACTTGAGCATCACCATGACCATGAGCCCGCGCCGGTGAGTGCACGCCACGCAGCCGCGTCAGACCGCGTTGCGGTCACGAGTTTGCTTATGCTCCTGACTTTCTCGCCCTGCGAAGCGTTCCTGCCGATCTATGCCTCGGGCGTTCAATACGGTTGGACAGGCTTCGCCCTGCTCACGGCGATACTGTCGGTTGGCACCGTCGCGGGGATGATCGTGTTTACGTGGCTGACGTTGGCCGGCGTGCAGAAGGTGAAACTCGGCGCGCTCGAGCGGTTCGAGAGCGGCATCATCGGCCTGCTCCTTTGCGCAGTTGGCGTGTTGATAATCGTGCTGGAGAAATGATCATGCGCCATGGCTACTGAGTTGAAAGTTGGAGACCCGGCGCCGGACTTCCGCGCGACGGCTGTGGGCGGGAAATACGGTAGCGGACGCGAGGTCTCGTTAGGCGATTTCCGCGGCAAATCGGTCGTGCTTTATTTCTATCCGAAAGACGACACCCCCGGCTGCACCACACAGGCCTGCGCGATGCGGGATTCATGGACTGAGCTCGAAGCGCGCGGCGAAATATTTGGCGTGAGCGTGGACTCAACGAAAAGCCACGAGAAGTTCATTGCGAAGCATCAACTCCCGTTTCCGCTCCTCGCCGATGTTGATCACAAGATGGTCGAAGCCTACGGCGTCTGGGTTGAGAAGAGCATGTATGGCAAGAAATACATGGGGACGGAGCGGAGCACCTTCGTGATCGACGGGGATGGCCGCCTCGCGAAGATCGTTCGGAAAGTGAAACCGGAAGAGCACGTCGATCTGCTGCTGAACGCGCTCCCGGCGTGACGCACTGATCACAGCGCGACGCGATGCGTGAGCTTCCGGCTGAGTTGTCGCGCGGCGTTCGCCTAAGTCTCTTTGCACTGACGATTGTCTTGGCGGCGTTTCACGTCGACCAGAGCATCATTATTCACCAGGGAATTCCTGGCGATATGGCCGATGCGCGTCTGGTTAATTGCATTCTCGAGCATCTGTATCGAGCTGTGCGCGGCCACGGCGAGCTACTGTCGCCGGCGCAGTTTTATCCGACGAAGGGAACGCTTTTCTACAGCGATGCGCACTTCGGAACGGCGCCGTTCTACATCCTCTTCCGCGTCCTCGGCGCGAGCATGGCGCGCTCGTTCCAATACTGGTTCCTGTTTATCGCGGGGCTGAACACCGCGGCGGTGCTATTCCTGTTGCGCCGGCTGCTGGTGCATCCGCTGATCTGCTGCCCGCTCGCGTTCTTCGCAACGTCATCCGCTGCGCTCGCGGCTAAGACTGGTCATCCGCAGGTGATGCCGTTTTTCCCATTCATCTTCGCACTCGCCTACTTCATTCCGTTCCTTCGCAATGGCGACGCGCGTTCGTTAGGCATCGCGCTCCTTTGGATCGCGTATCAGAATGCCTGCTACCTTTACCACGGCTACTTCAGCTTTCTCATCTTCGGCTTGCTCGCGCTCCTCTACTTCGGCTTCGCGCGAGCTACCGAGTGGGGGGCGAAATGGCGCGCATCTGTGAGTCGCCACGGCGAATTTCTCGCGCTGGCGATTGCGACTTCGCTGCTCGTGATCGTGCTGCTTTACTACCCGTATGCGCGGTTTAGCGCCGCAGCAGGGACGCGTAGCATGATTGAGCTGCGTCAAATTGGGCCGAATCCCGGCGCGTGGTTCAGCGCGTCTCCGTTCAGCCCGTTCTACTCGCACCAGACTTTCTACAAGGCAGACGCGGCCACCTACGAAAACACGCTCTTTGCCGGCTGGATCATCTACTTGCTCGTCATCGCGACTCTCATCGCGGCGCTCGTTAATAGAGGCGCAGCCGATCTCCGGTTGGCAGCAGTTCTGAGTCTCGGCAGCATTATCCTGATCGTCGCGATGACTTCATGGGGTCGTGGCGAAGCGAACCTTTACCTTTGGTTCGCAGATCGAGTCGCGAGCATCCGCGCGTTCCGCAGCTTCGCGCGGATCGCCTATCTGTTGTTCGTGATCGAGGCCATCGGGGCGGCGCTGCTCTTGAATCATGTTTTCCGCGCCGGCACTACGCGACTCGTGCGCCACGCTGCGGTAGCCGTCGCGTTCCTCTGCGCAATCGAGAGTCTCGCCTTCGGTCAGACGTACTACTCGCCGCTGACCGCGCGGCGGCGCGCGGATGCTCTCGTGAAACAATGGCATGCAGCGGGCGATCGCGGCGTGCTCCTCTTCGCGCCGGGAGCGACGAACCAGCCGTTGGAAATGTTGCATCTGGATTGCTGGCACGCGGCGCTCATTTCCGGCCGCGCGACCATCAACGGATACAGCGGGAATCTGCCGGCCGATCACTGGGATTTCCTCGCGGACCCAACGCAGGAAAACGCAGAGCAACTACTGGAACATCTGCGCCTCCCGGAGAACTCTATCTCGCTCGTGACCGACTGGGCGCCCGAAGACAAAGCCGGGCTCGGCCTCGCGAAAGTGGATCCGACGCCGACACCAGCCCCCGTTCCGTAGGCTGACTCGAACAAGAAGTCAGTTGCAGTTCCACCTAACCGGTGCTTGCATTGCGCTCCGCTTTTCGCGGAGCCGAAAACACCTATGGGATCACTCAAGAAGCGCCGGAAGGCGAAAATCTCCAAGCATAAGCGCCGCAAGCGCATGAAGGAGAATCGCCACAAGAAGCGTCTCCGCTACAAGTCGTAGCCGCACCGCGCGTTTCCAGATCCTGCGTCCCGGAAGTTTATTCCGGGCAGCGGCGCATGCTCGCGTTCGCCAGCTTCATTGCGCCGTCACCGCGTCTTCGGTAGAATTGGCGTCGATGACCCGAGGGAAAGAATGGCGCTGCGCCGCCCGCGCTGTGCAGGTCGCGCTCCTACTCTGCGCGGCAATTGCTTTCGGGCGGCCTACTCCGCCGGCGAAAGCAATTGCGCTTAAGCGTAACGCGCCAGTCGATGATTCACTTCATCTTAAGCCGCCCCCCGATCTCGCGTTGAGCCCCACGAGTGCGCGCAAAGCCGACGCGCTGGCCAATTTCATTGAAGGCGCCCGCCTGGAAGAAAACGGCGAAGTCGATGCCGCGCTCCTCGCCTACGAGAAAGTCCTGACTGTCGATCCCGGCGAAATCCAACTCGCCTCGCGCGTCGCGTCATTACTCGTTAGGCAAGACAACATCCCGCTCGCAGTCGACATCCTAAAGGACGCCATCAAGGCAAACCCGAAAGAGACCAGCCCGTATCTGCAGCTCGCGTTCATTTATTCGAAATACCTGCAGAAGCCGGAGCAGGCGGTGAAGTTCGCGCAGCAGGCGATCGCGATCGATCCCGAGGAAATCGACGCCTATCAGCGCATTTACGAGATCGAATCGACGAACGGCGATCCGAAGAAAGCGATGGCCGTGATCGAGCGCGCCGCGACGATGAACAGTAGGAATCCGGCGTTCTGGATTCGGCTCGGGAAACTCTACGCCTCATTGGTGCTCGCGCCGGAGACGACCGATTCGGCAGAGGCGATTGAGCGCGTGAACACAATGTTCGACCGCGCTGTCGAGGTGGCCGGTGATGATGTGAACGTCCTTCGCGATGTCGGCGATTATTTCGTCGCGTCGAATCAGATCGAGCGGGCGATTCCGCATTACCTCCGTGTGCTCGAACTGCAGCCGGAAGATCAACCGGTGCGCGAGAAACTTGCCGCCAGCTTTGCGGCCACCAATCAGCGCGGGAAAGCAATCGAGCTGCTCGAGCGCATCATCAAAGACAGCCCGGAGAAGTATCAGGCTTACGATCTTCTCGCACAGCTGCAGGATGAAGAAGCGCGGTCGCTCCTGCGCGCGAAACAGGCCGATGCCGCGAAAGCGCTCTTCGCTAAAGCCGCCGCGAATTACGAGCAGTGCATTCTGATCAATCCGAATCGCACCCAGACATACCTGCGTCTCGCTGAACTCCTGATCAGTCCGTTGCAGGAAGGTGAGCGCGCGGAAAAGATCCTAACCGAAGGGCGCAGCCGTTTTCCGCAGGCGCCGGAGTTCAGCTACCTGCTCGGCATTGCGCAGCGCGAAGCGAAACATTTCCAGCAGGCGGTAATCACCTTTGAAGAAGCGCTCCAGGAAGCGAAGGCCGCAGGCAG
>JBJMWV010000318.1:0-2365 GCA_045809985.1 Chthoniobacterales bacterium
GCCTTACCTGCTCAACATGTTCAACCGGCGCGAAGTCTTCCTTCACGCGTTCGCGAAGCGGAGCTTCGAAAACTCGCGACGCGTGCAGCACGACGTGCGGGGCGTTGAAAATAATCGCAAACGCTACGACGGCTACCTCGCTGCGCTTCTCGATCCGGAAGTCTGGAGCGGAGTGGAGCAACGCGAGAAAACTTTGCGCGATGCGATCAGCGGAAACGCGCAGCTCTCCGGAAGCACTGCGGCCTACGATCGCATCAAGCAGGCGCAGGCCGAGCAGGCCAAAGTGTTGCCGATCTACAATTACTTCGAGAGCTTCCGCGGCCGTCAGACGTCCAGCTATCGCGCGCCGCGTGCTTTCAACAGCACTCTATTTAAGTATGCGCGGCGCGTCGTGCGCGCTGCGGATGAACGTGGCAAACCAAACGGTGAACGCTTCCCCGAGTACCGCGACAGCAACAAAGAGTCGCTCGAACTCGATCTCTTCTCGAGCGAGCCAGTATACGAAGATGTCGAGCACCTCGAGCTCACCGATTCACTCACGGACATGGCGTCGCGCTTCGGCGCCGACGATCCGCTCGTGCAGAAAGTCCTTGCCGGTAAGTCTCCAAGTGATCGCGCGGCCGAGCTCGCGAAGAGCAAGCTGAAGGACGTCCCGTTTCGCAAACAACTCTTCGAAGGCGGCGCCTCCGCAATTGCCGCAGCGAATGATCCGATGATCGAGCTCGCCCGCATCGTCGACGCGCCCGCGCGTGACGCACGCAAGGTTTGGGAAGCGCAGGACGAAATCAAACAACAGGCTTACGCCGAGATCGCGAAAGCGCGTTTCGCGGTGCAGGGCACGAACACTTATCCCGATGCGACCTTCACCTTGCGGCTCTCCTATGGGCCGGTGAAAGGCTACGAAGAAAACGGCAAACAGGTTCCGGCGCTCACCACGATGGCCGGACTCTACGAGCGGGCGACGGAGCACAACAACGAGCCGCCGTTCGACCTGCCGAAGCGTTGGATCGATCGCAAATCGAAACTCAACCTCACCACGCCGTTCAACTTCGTTTCGACCGCGGACATCATCGGCGGGAACAGCGGCAGCCCGGTGGTGAACAAGGCGAACGAATTCGTCGGCATCATTTTCGACGGCAACATCCAGTCACTCGCCCTCGACGTGATGTTCACCGAGAAAGTGGCGCGCTCGGTAAGTGTCGACAGTGCCGCGATCACCGAAGCCATCCGCAAGGTCTACGACGCGAACGCATTGGCGGATGAACTCGAAGGCACCAAGAAGTAGCGCACCTCGAGGCACACGATCGAAACTGCTTCAGCTTCGACATTGTCATTTTCACGCATCCTGCAAAGCCACTGGCGGCGTCGGCTTCGATTCTATAATGGTATGGGTAAGTGGCTCGCCTGCCTGCTCTTTGCAGTTGCCGGCATCATTCCGGCCGACGCGTCGTGCGGTCACGAACAAACGCGCCGGGTTCAGGACGAACTGCGCAACCGGCATCTGTTTTACGGCAACACGACCGGCGAATACTCGCCCGAGTTGATGGCCGCGCTCAAGCGCTACCAAACGAGAAAAGGCCTCGGTGCGACCGGCATTATCGATCGGGCTACTCTCGCTTCGCTCGACATCCCGGGGTCGCCTCCGCCCGTGGAGGAGCTTCCCCTTATGACCGCAGAGAGCACTCCGCAGTCCGCTCTCGCCACCGCGCCTAAGCTCGAGCAGCCTCCGGTTGAGCAGGAGCAGGTCACACCTTCGCCGATTGAGTCCGATTCGCCCGAGCCACGGCTGCACTACAGTACGGGCGAATTACTCGCGCTCATGCGAAGCGACGACGAAGCGGCTGAGCCGTTCGAACCTGATTTCGATCTTGCCAGCGCACCGATTGTAAAGGGCGCGCTCGGGACAATGTGGGACGACTTTGCCCTGGAGCCGTTACCGCCGGCGGAGGGGAATCTCATTGCAATGACTGATGCAGCAGCGCCTCCAGCAGAACCGCCGAAGCGCGTAACCCACTCGCGCGTGCCCAGAGTTCAGGTGCGGAAGCAGAAGAACCCGATCGTCCTGGCGTTCGCCAGCATCGACCACGCGATGCGAAATCTCTTTCATCAACCGGCGAAAAAGAAGCGCGTAGCTAAGCGGTGAGCGGTTAGGTAGTCGATCGCGACAAGTGGGCGGGCGTCCTCGCGATCATTCGCGACCGCTGCCGCTCTTGTGATTAACATGCCTGGCCGTGGCCTTGCGGCGATGGTCTCGGTTGTGATTCAAATCGTCCCCTTCTCTTCAGTCCATCAGGCAGGCGTAATCGATGTGATCCTCCCAATTCAACAGGCCGAGTTTGGCTTCGCGATCACTGTTGCTGACCAA
>JBJMWV010000319.1:0-9711 GCA_045809985.1 Chthoniobacterales bacterium
ACCTTCCGAGCGCGTCGTGCCCTTCGCGCGAGCGTAGCTTTCGTCGCGCGTAATGCGTGCGACGACGCGATCTCCGTGCATCGCCGTGCCTGTGTTCTCCGCCGCAATGAAGAGATCCTGCGCGTCGGGTTTGTTCTCCTGCGCAAGGAATGCATAGCCCGCCGGATTTACGGTGAGGATGCCGGTCGCGAGATCCGCTTCACTCGGCAGGACGTAGCGATTCTTCCGGATGCGCGCGATCTCGCCGCTTAACTCGAGCTCTTTCAGGACTTGATTCAGCGGCATGCGGACGCCGCTTTTCCGGCCGAGCGCTTTGCTCAATTCAACTTTGTCGAGCGGACGATACTTTGGTTCCGCGAGCAGACGCAGGATCTCGTCCTTCAGCTGGGTAGTCTTTGATTTCAAAATGCTCTCGTTAGGCGCGCAATATCGGCGCACTTCTTTCGAATAAAAGCGCCGCTGTGATAGTCTGAAGCCGCATGGCTGCTGTTCTCTGGAAATTCGCCAACCAGAGACTCGATCTCACCGATCGCGCCATGATCATGGCTGTGATCAATGTCACGCCGGATTCGTTTTCCGACGGCGGCAGATTCTTTGATCCGGCGCGCGCGATCGAGCACGGCACGCGCATGCTCGAGGACGGCGCGCAAATCATCGATGTCGGGGGCGAATCAACGCGGCCCGGCTCGGATGGCGTTGCGGCAGAGGAAGAGATAAGCCGCGTTGTGCCTGTGATTGCGAAGCTGCGCCAAGCTGGAGCGAAGTTGATCTCGATCGACACGTCAAAGGCAACGGTCGCACGCGCCGCGCTTGAGGCCGGAGCGGAAATCGTCAACGACGTCACGGGTGGTCGCGGTGACGAAGCGATGATGCCGCTCATTGCAAAGAGCGATGCCGGCTTCATCATCATGCACATGCAGGGAACGCCGCGCACGATGCAAGACGCGCCGCATTACGACGATGTTGTCGCGGAAGTCCGGGATTTTTTTCGACAACAATATTCGCGGGCAATAGAGTCCGGCGTTGATCCGATCGCGATCGCCTTCGATCCGGGAATCGGCTTCGGAAAGACGCTGCAACACAACGTGAAGTTGGTCCAAAACCTTTCCGAATTGCGCATTGAAAATCGACCCCTCGTGATCGGCGTCTCGCGAAAATCATTCCTCGCCAAGGTTGTTGGCTCGGGCGAGCTGGACGATCGTCTCGCTCCGACGGTCGCGCTGACCGCGCTTTTACGTGAGCGCGGCGCGAACGTGCTGCGCGTTCATGATGTGAGGCCGAACGTCGCCGCCCTGCGCATCACTGAAGCTCTCCGAGACATCGCCGCATGATCCAGCAATTCCTTGAGGTCTGGCTCGATAAATGGCGCGGCCTTTTCGAGATCCTTCTCCTGAGCGTTGCGATCTACTACGGCTATCTCTACTTCCGCGGTACGCGCGGCGCGAAGGTCCTGACCGGCCTCGCCATCGTATTCCTGACTTTCACGCTGATCTCGCAACTGCTGAACCTGACCGTAATCGGTTGGATCATCCGCAGCTTCTCCGTCTTCCTCGCGGTCGCGCTCGTCGTCATTTTTCAACCCGAACTGCG
This sequence comes from Chthoniobacterales bacterium, assembly GCA_045809985.1. Classification (GTDB taxonomy): domain Bacteria; phylum Verrucomicrobiota; class Verrucomicrobiia; order Chthoniobacterales; family UBA10450; genus JACCTI01. The sequence continues at coordinate 1,591 of JBJMWV010000319.1, forward strand.
CCGCGGCCTCGCAGAGCTGGGCGGACATCCGATCTTTTCTCTGACCAGCGAGAAGCGTGAGACCGTCCATGACATCGCGGAGGCGGTGACGCAGCTCGCGAACAAGCAGTTCGGCGCACTGATCGCGATAGAGCGCGATACGTCGATACGCGTTTACGAGGAGACAGGTGTCGAGCTCGACTCCGTTTTTTCCGTCGAGATGATGCTCACGCTGTTTCATCCAAAGAGTGCGCTGCACGACGGCGGCGTCATCATGCGTAACGGGCGCATCGCCGCGGCAGCCTGTATTTTTCCGGTGAGCCAGCGCGAGACGCTCGATCGCAGCCTCGGTCTGCGTCACCGCGCTGGCCTCGGGATTACGGAAGAGTCCGACGCGATCGCTGTTGTCGTCTCGGAAGAAACCGGCGGAATTTCGATCTGTCACCGCCGGCGAATCGAGCGGAACTTCACCCCCGAGAGTTTCCGGAAACGAATCAGCGAGCTGCTACTGCACGCAAGTTATGATGAAGAAACTGGTCCTGAGGAATTGGCGCGCGAAAGTAATCTCCCTCCTGCTCGCGACAACCCTCTGGTACCTCATCAAAAAGAACATAGCAACGACACCCTCACCGTCTGAGTTCCAGCAGGGTCTACCGACGCAGCGGCAACGTTAGAGGCGGCCGTTAGCGCAGGAACTTCGCGAGGTTCTCTTCTTCCCACCGGCGCGCGCGATGGTAGTTCGGGTACTCGCGCTCACGGCGATTGAATTCCTCAGTATGCACCCGCCGGCGACCGTCAGGCCCGATCTCATCCGGCACGAATGCGTGTAGCATCTCGTGGTAGAGGATGTAGCGCAGGAACCAGAGCGGCACGAACGGCTGATCGAGCCGCGGATTGATTCGAATGATGCGGTCTTCCTCCTGGATCGTGCCGAAGATGAAGTATTCCTTCGGACGACGTTTACGGCGCCGGCCCCAGACAACCTTGTAGCCGCGCAGCCTCCCGCGAAAATGCTTCGCGTTGATTTCGTCAAAGATCGCGCGCAGGTCGAAATACTTCCCCTCATCCTCGAGGTTGAGCTGCCGTTGCATCGGCAATCTCGGCACCGCGACCTTCCGTTTTGTTGTCTTAGTTTTTTTCGTCTTCGCCACTTCCAGAACCTCTCAAGAGTAACGCTGCGGGAATAGTTTAAGGCCGCTCATATCTGTGACAAGAAAACCGCCGAAGTTTTTCGATTTACCGCGATAAGATACTGATTGTGTAGGTCTTAAATCCTCAGCGGCGCGCAGCAATCAGTGAAAAAACATCCCGGAAGTCCCCGCCGTTTACCGATTCCTGCTTTGTGGCTATATTCCAGCCGCTGTCGCGCGTGATAGCGCTCTCTAATTAATGACTCCGTTCCTACGAAAACTGCTCGGCCAGAATTGGGTTCTCATGGTGAACATGCTCGCGCTCGCCATCTTCGGCGTGATCGCGGTCTACAGCGCGACCTACATGCGACAAGACCCGACCGCGCAGGAGTTTTGGCGCAAGCAGGCCAACTGGGTCGTGGTCGGCTTCGGTGCCTTCATGGTCGTGAGCCTGATCGACTATCGCTGGATAAAATGGGGTGCGCTCCCGATGTACTTCGCCGGCTTGGTCTTCCTGATTCTGACGAAGTTTATCGGCACGAAGGTTTACGGCGCCCGGAGTTGGCTGCATCTCGGGCCGATCAACTTTCAGCCTGCCCAGCTTGCGGTCCTGGCCGGTATCATGGTGCTCGCACTCTTCCTCAGCCAGTTTCGTGAGATGCATCCCATGCTGCGTCTGCTCCTTTGTGGCGCGATCGCGGGCGCGCCGTGTCTCTTGATTCTGATGCAGCCTGACCTCGGAATGGTCATCGTGTGGGGGCCATTCATGCTCGCGATGCTCTTTGTCGCGGGGATACCACTGCGTTATCTGGTTTGTATCATCCTTATCATCGCCGCCGCGATGCCAGTCGCCTACAACCTCGGGCTGAAGCAGTATCAGAAGGAACGCAACACTTCGTTCAACGACCCGGATATCGACCGGCAAGGTTCCGCTTGGGCGAACAACCAAAGTTTGATCGCGATCGGGTCGGGCGGCTGGTCGGGGAAAGGATTCAAGGCGCCGAACACCCAAATCGAACTCGGCTTTCTCCCTTCAACTGCGGTGCACAACGACTACATCTTCTCCGCCATCGGCGAACAATGGGGTTTTGTCGGCGGCGCCACACTTCTCGGAGCATTTGCGCTCTTGCTCGTGACCTGTCTCTTCGTCGCCTTCTATGCCGGCGATCAGTTCGGCTTGTTGCTCGTCATCGGCATCACTGGAATCATCTTTGCGCACATTTTCCAGAACGTCGGCATGACCATTTCACTCCTGCCCATCACCGGCGTGCCGTTGCCGCTCATCAGCTATAGCGGCTCCTTCGTCGTCATGATCATGTTCGCGCTTGGCATCGTGAACAGCGTCTGGATCCACCGCAAAGTTCAGCCCGCCTGACGCAGTGTCGGCGCGCGCGGGCGGCGGTTTACTTTCGCGCCTCGCCACCTAAGCTTCGCGCCGCGTGATGGAGAGCGATTACAAGGTCAAACTCGAGATCTTCGAGGGTCCGCTCGATCTTCTCCTCTACCTGATCAAACGCGACGAGCTTGATATCTACGAGATCTCGCTCGAGCGCATCACACGGCAATACCTCGAGTATCTGCAGGCGTTTAAGGAATTGAACATCGACGTCGCGGGGGAATTCGTCGTCATGGCGGCGAACCTGATGTATCTCAAGAGCCGCAGCCTTTTGCCCGTCGATCAGCAGCCGCCGGAAGAAGACGCGGAGGAAGACGATCCGCGCTGGGACCTCATCCGGCAGTTGATCGAATACAAGAAGTTCAAGGAAGCAGCCGCGCAGCTGCAGGTCCGTCAGCTCGAGCAGGAGCGGGTTTTTGTGCGTGAGCCCGGCAACGTCGAGCTCGCTCTGCCGCCGCTGCGGCTCGGCGAGGTCGGAATCTTCCAGCTCATCAATGCTTTCCAGGCGGTGATCAAACGCATCGAAGCGCGTGAGGATTTGCAGGAGATTTTCGGCGAGCACTACACCGTTTCGGACAAGATCACCTGGATCCTTCAGCGCACTTCCGACGGAGTCTCGTTGAAGTTCAGAGAGCTGTTCGCTTCGATGGCCTCGCGCGTCGAAATCGTCGTGACGTTCCTTGCGTTGCTCGAACTGATTCGGCTTAAGCAAGTGCGGGCCGTCCAGGCGAATCCGTTCGACGAGATCGAGATCGCCGGCGTCTCCGCCTAACGAGTAGTTATGCCGCGGCTCCTGATTGCAGGCTGCGGGTACGTCGGAACGGCCGCGGCTGATTTGTTCGCCGCCTCCGGCTGGGAGGTCGAGGGCTGGACTGCATCTGAAGAATCGGCGCGGGCGCTATCCGATAGGCCGTATGATATTCGCGCGGTTGACTTCACAACTGCACCGCTCTCGTCGGGCGTGCCGTTCGACGTTGTCATTCAGGCCGCGAGCACGCGCGGCGGACGCGCCGCGGATTACCGGCGGATATATTTCGCGGGTGCGCGGAATCTCGCCGCTGCATTTCCGCAGTCGCTCCATCTTTTCGCGAGCAGTACGAGCGTCTATGCGCAGACGGATGGCAGCTGGGTCACGGAAGAGAGCGCTGCTGAACCGGCGACGGAAACCGGCCGGATCCTCCGCGAAACTGAAGAGCTGGTCCTCCAGCGGAACGGAATCGTCGCCCGTCTTGCCGGCATCTACGGCCCCGGACGTTCCGCCCTGCTACGGAAGCTCCTTTCCGGTGATGCCGTCATCGATCCGACCGAGCGTTACGTGAACCAGGCGCATCGCGACGACATTGCCGCGGCCTTGCTCTGCTTAAGCGAATCGACCGCCCGCGGACAGATCTACAACATCTCCGACGGCAATCCGCTGCTCCTGCGCGAATGCTACGAATGGCTGGCCGCCGAATTGAACAAGCCAGTGCCGCCGATCGCCCTTCATTCCGCGGAGCGAAAGCGCGGCCGGAGCAACAAACGCGTGAGCAACGACAAGCTTTGCGCGCTCGGCTGGGCTCCGCAGTTTCCGACCTTCGAAAGCGCGATGCGCAATAGCATTCTGCCGAATTTTGCGACCTGCGGCGCGTGACGCCGATCGGTATGCAAGCTGCTTAAACAGGTCGAATGCGGAACATTAAACTCACAGGACGCGAGCTGTCGATCGTGCGGACGATGGGCTTTCACGAAGCAATGCGCGGCGTCGACATCCTTGAGCAGACCCGAATGGACGCGGAAGACGTTGCCTTCGCGCTCAATGGCCTCTTGTCCGCAGGGTTCGTCGAGAGCGTTCCCTACTATGAGGAGATCAGTGCGACTGATCTGGAGACGGTATCGTTCGAAGTGAATCCTGCCTACGTGGGCGATCTGAAGACGGCGATGGTCCGCCGCTAAACCGCGGCCGCAGCGCTCGCCTCCGCCGCTTCTTTGTTCAGCGTCGAGCGTTCGCCGAAGAGCTGGCGAATGACTTCTTCGACCGGGATCTCCTGCACGTTGATGTCGTTCACGTCGCAGTTGTCGAGCAACTGACGCGCGACCTCGGTCACCTGCGCGCGCGGGACTTTGAGCTGCACCGACATCGGTGTTTGCTCGACCACTTCGCCGAACCGGCTGAAGTCGCACGCCGCACCTTCCGCGAAGGTGAGCGTGATGAGCTTTGCGCTCGAGAAGCGGTCGATAATCGCATCGAGCGGCCCGTCGAAGAAGATTTTGCCGTGATCGATGACGATCACGCGTTCGCAGAGCTCCTCGATGTCCTGCATGTAATGACTCGTGAGCATGGTGACGATGCGGTGCTCGCGATTGTAGACGCGGAGGAATTCCCGCACCCGCTTCTGACTCACGACATCCAGCCCAATGGTCGGCTCGTCCAGGAAGAGCACCTTCGGCTCGTGAATAAGCGCGGAGATCAACTCCATCTTCATGCGCTCGCCTAACGAGAGCTCGCGCACCATCACGTTCATCTTGTCCTGCACTTCGAGCAGTTCGCTCAATCCGCCGACCACCTTCTTGAACCGGTCGCGATCGATCCCGTAAATCGCGCGATTCAACTCCAGTGATTCCTGCGCGGGCAAGTCCCACCAGAGTGCGTTCTTCTGCCCCATGAGCAACGCGAACTGCCGCTTCATCTCGTTGCGCCGTTCCCATGGCACGAAGCCAAGCACGCGCGCTTCGCCGGAGGTCGGATTCAGCAGACCAGAGAGCATCTTCAAGACGGTCGTCTTGCCCGCGCCGTTCGGACCGAGGAAGCCGACCAGCTCACCTTCCTCAATCGTGAAGGAGACGTTGTCGGCTGCCCGCGTCTCGTCGTACTTCCGTCTGACGAGTCCTTTCACCGAACCCCACAGACCGCTCTCCTTGCGGTAAGTGCGGTAGCTTTTCGTGAGCCCGCGCGTCTCGATCACGCTCATACGCGCGGATGCCTAACGAGTGCTTACGCGACGCTCGGCTGCGGCTCGCGCCGCTGCGTCTTCTTCACTAACGGCAGCACCTTCTCGACGAGCGCGTCAGCCGTGAGGCCGTGCTTTTGCCGGAGGATCGGAATCGTGCCGTGCTCCACAAACTGATCGGGCCAGCCGATGCGCACCACCGGCGTGTTGATCCGCTTCTCGGAGAGATGCTCCATCACCGCGCAGCCAAAACCGTTGTGCAGAACGTGGTCTTCGATCGTGCAGACGACCTGGCATCCACGCGCGAAGAACTCGATCGTGCCTTCGTCCATCGGCTTGATCCAGCGCGGGTTGATCAGCGCGACGGAGAAGCCTTGCTCTTCCAGTTTGTGCGCCGCTTCGACCGCGACTTCAAACATGTTGCCGAGACCGAAGATCGCGACGTCGCGACCGTGCTGCACGACTTCGGCTTTGCCGATCTCAAGCAGTTTCGGCTCGGGTTTCGGCACTGCACCGGTGCCCGCGCCGCGTGGATAGCGCACAGCGATCGGGCCGCCATTGTAGTTCGCCATCGTCCAAAGCATGTCGACGAACTCATCTTCATCCTTCGGCTGCATGTGCACGATGTTCGGCACGTGCCGCAGGTAACCGATGTCGAATAGTCCGTGATGCGTCGGGCCGTCATCGCCGCTTAACCCCGCGCGATCCATGCAGAGCTTCACGTTCAGGTTCTGCAACGCCATGTCATGAATAATCATGTCGTAGGCGCGCTGCATGAAGGTCGAGTAGATGGCGAGGAACGGCTTCAATCCCTGCGTCGCGAGGCCGCACGCGAAGAGCGCAGCGTGTTCTTCCGCGATGCCGACATCGAAGTAGCGCGTCGGATGTTGCGCCTGGAATATTCCGAGCCCGGTGCCGCTAGGCATGGCCGCAGTGATCGTGACGATCTTCTGGTTTGAATCTGCGAACTTCGCCAGCGTCTTGCCGATGATTTCCGAATACGTCGGCGTCGGATTCGGCGCGGTTTCGCCACTCTCGATCTTGTATTTGCCGAGACCGTGGAACTTGTCCGGCTTCGCGATCGCCGGATCATAGCCGCGGCCTTTCTTAGTCAAAATGTGCAGCAGCACCGGCTCGTCCTGTGTCTTGAGGAACTCGAACGTGCGAGTGAGCAGGGGAATATCATGGCCGTCGATCGGCCCGTAGTAACGCAGGCCGAGCTCTTCGAAAATCACGCTTGGCACGAGCAGGTTCTTCACGCCTTCCTCAAACTTATGCGCGAGGTGCACCGCGGTTTTGCCTGCGACCGCTGAAATGAAACGGCGCGCCTTATCGTGCAAGCCCGCGTAGGTCGGATTCGCGACGATGTTGTTCAGGTACGACGCAATCGCGCCAACGTTCTTCGCGATCGACCACTCGTTGTCGTTCAGCACGACGATGAACTTCTTCGTCTGCGACTTCGCGTTGTTCATCGCCTCGTAGCTGATGCCGCAGGTGAACGCGGCGTCGCCGGCGACGACAACAACATGTTCATCACCGCCGCGGAGATCGCGACCAACAGCCATTCCGAGGCCGGCAGACAAGGCAGTCCCCGCGTGCCCGGCGCCATAGCAATCATGCTCACTCTCGGTCCGCAGCAGAAATCCGTTCAATCCTTCGTACTGCCGCATGGTGTGAATGCGATCGAGCCGGCCGGTGAACATTTTGTGCACGTACCCCTGATGGCTCACGTCGAAGACGAACTTGTCTTTTGGCGTGCTGAAGACGCGATGCAGCGCAATGGTCAGCTCGACGACGCCGAGATTCGGTCCAAGGTGACCGCCGGTTTTCGAAAGCACGCTGATCAGTTCATCGCGCACTTCCTGCGCAAGCTGTGGCAGGTCCTGTTCGCGCAGCGCTTTGATGTCGTCTGGCGATCGAATTCCCTGCAGCAAACTGCTTGTCGCAATCGCCTCAGAAGAGTCGGACTTCGTCATTATCTGTTTCTCCTTTTTCCTGCACTGGCGCCGTGGGTTGCGGCGCGCTCTTGCTCTCGAAATCTTTCAGGACCGGCTTGCCGGCGTGGTCACGGGTTATGATCTGTATTCGTTGCTCCGCGCTGGCCAGACGTTCCTGACAGACCTTCACCAGCTTCATTCCTTCTTCGTAACGCACAATCAAATCTTCGAGCATCAACTTGCCCGACTCCATCTGATCGACGATCGCCTCGAGACGATCCATCGCGGCTTCGAAGTTCAGCTCGGTCCCTGTTTTCTTCGCTGCGGCCGACATAACGAGGGTTGGTAATTAAGCACAGCGGAAGAAAAAAGCGCGACTTTCCCGGACGCGCTTGTAGACACGCCGTATGACCGCGGTGGAACGCTGGTTTGTGCATCTAAATGCGCCACGCCGCGCGGCTTATTCGCTCGTCGCAGGCGCCGCAACTTTCTTCGCGGTGCATCGTCATGTGCAGCCAGCCACGGAGTGGATCTGCGCGTGGGATGTCTTCGCCGGTTGCCTGCTCGCTCTCGCGTGGGGCACAATTCTCTGGACGCCGCAGCCGGAGATGCGTCGCATCGCGAAGGCGCAGGACGCCAGCAGCACTGTGATCTTTTGCGCTGTCATCCTCGCGGGCTGCGCTGCTTTCCTCGCCGTCGGCTATCTTTTTGCGAGCAACAAAGGTGCTCACCAACCGCGTCTGCTCGGGCAT
>JBJMWV010000320.1:0-1821 GCA_045809985.1 Chthoniobacterales bacterium
CATCTATCTCGGCAGTGAGGAAATTCCGGCCGCGACTTGGAAGGCCGCGGAGATCTTGCGCGGAGAAGCTGCGCTGCCGCCGCGCGAAAATTCGTTGCGCCGCTGGATCAACTACTATGGTCCGCCTAACGACTTCTCGTCCGTCAGCTTTGCGCAGGCGATTCAGCCTGAAGGTTTGCCCGCCGGTTATTTCAAAGATCGAATCGTGCTCGTTGGCGGCCGCGCGTCGGTCGGTTATCTCGGTTTGCGACGCGACGAATTCGCGACGCCTTACACCCGCGTGCGCGGGCAGGTCTCCACCGGTCTGGAAGTGCACGCGAACGTCCTGCTCAACCTCGCGCGCGGCGAATGGCTGACGCGAGTGCCGCGAGAATACGAAACCGCGCTCGTAGTTGTGTTCGGTTTGCTGCTTGGCGGATTCGCCTTGTTGCGGCCGCTACCAGTCACCGCCCTTGCTGCCGCGCTGGCGTTCGCGATCACGGTTGTCGCGACCTGGATGTTCGTCGCGCGCGGCGTCTGGTTCGCGTGGCTTGTGCCGGTCGCGGTCCAGCTCCCGATCGCGCACGTCTGGTCGGTTGGCTCACAATATTATCGCGAATCTCGCCGGCGGAAGGAACTGCGGCGGGCGTTCGGATTCTATCTGTCTTCGGATATGGCGGACAAAATCGCCGAGTCGGATTTCGACCTCACGCCAGGCGGCAAAGTTGTCGAAGCAACGATCATGTTCACCGATCTCGAGAAGTTCACCACGCTCTCGGAAGATCTCGATCCCTTCGAAGTGTCGCAGACCTTGATCGCCTACTTCGAACGCACGACGCGCTGCATTCTCGATCGCAAAGGCACCGTGATTAAGTATGTCGGCGACGCGGTGCATGCTGGCTGGGGCGCGCCGATTGAGCAGGCGAATCACGCGATGCTCGCCGCCGAAGCCGCCTGCGATCTGCGTTGCCTCACCGACATGGAAATGCGAGGGCATCGGCTGCGCACGCGCATCGGCGTGAACACCGGCAAAGTCCTCGCCGGAAATCTCGGATCATCCTATCGCTTCGATTACGCGGTCATCGGCGACACCACCAATTTCGCGTCGCGTCTAGAGGGATTGAACAAGCATCTCGGCACGCAGGTCCTGATCGCGGAGAGCACACGCGAGCAATTGCACGATCGATTCGTCGTCAGACCGCTCGGCGAATTTCGCGTCAGCGGGAAAGCGCGCAGCATCAAGATCCACGAGCTCATCTGCCGCTGCGATAACGAAAATGGCGAGCGGCGTTGGATCGAAATTTTCGAGGAAGGTCTGCAGCAATTCCGCGCCGGCGATCTCCGCGGCGCGAGAAAGCTGATGCTGGCGACAGAGGAAGTCCGCGGCGCGGCTGATGGTCCCGCGCAGTTCTATGTGAAGATAATCGAGAGCCTCGAAGCGAACTGGTTGCCTAACGAGTGGAGCGGCATCGTCGAGATGCAGGAAAAATAAGCGCGCCCGGCAGGACTCGAACCTGCGACCGACGGATTAGAAATCCGTTGCTCTATCCGGCTGAGCTACGGGCGCCGGATTGCGGTGCATCGTCGCGCGTCGCGCACGCTTCGGCAAGAACAGGCGCCTTCGCGTGCTAACCTTCGTCCGACGATGAAACGGATCCCACTGCTCGATTACGTCGGCAGCCCTGTGTTCATCGCGCTCTTTGCGCTGCTGCTCGTTGTGCAATGGCGCTATCCGCTGCGGCGGCAGCATTTCACCGTTCTGCAGCGGCTCGTTAGGAACTTTGTCCTTTCACTACCTGCATTTGTGCTGCTGCGGATCCTGCTGATCCCGATTCCACTCGG
>JBJMWV010000321.1:0-3497 GCA_045809985.1 Chthoniobacterales bacterium
ATCGTGGAGATCGGTTCGAGCAACGCTTCGCGCACTTCCTGTGACGTGATCATGAGCGTCTTCGGCAGACCGGCGACAAGATCACGGCCCTTCACTTCGACGCTCGTTTCCTTCTCGCTCGGATAAGCGGAACCGATCTTGATCTTGATCTCTTCTGCGGTGCGCTCGCCGATCATCAAATTGTAAGCGCGCTTCATGTACTGAACGATCGCTTCATCGAGCTCGTCGCCCGCAACGCGCACGCTGCGGCTGAAGACAATGCCGGAAAGTGAAATCAGCGCGACCTCGGTCGTGCCGCCACCAATGTCGATGATCATGTTGCCCGCCGGATCCTGCACCGGCAGACCGACGCCGATCGCCGCAGCCATCGGCTCCTCTATTAGGTACACTTCACGCGCACCAGCGTGAGTCGCGGATTCGCGAACCGCGCGCTTCTCCACTTCCGTGATGCCCGAAGGGACCGCGATGACAACCCGGGGCCGGGCCTTCACGCGGCGATTGTGCACCTTGGAAATGAAGTGCCGCAGCATCGCCTCCGTCACTTCGAAGTCGGCGATAACGCCATCCTTCAACGGCCGCACCGCGACAATGTTCGACGGCGTGCGGCCCAACATGCGCTTCGCCTCGTCGCCGACCGCGAGCACTTTGTTCGTGCCCGCCTGCACTGCGACGACCGACGGCTCGCGTAGCACGATGCCCTGGTCCTTTACGTAGACCAGCGTATTCGCGGTGCCGAGATCGATCCCGATATCGCTCGAGAGAAAACCGAAAAGTCCGTTGAACATGAAATAGCCTTTGGTCGCTGACGCATTCCAGTCTGTCGGGAGCGCGTCGTTTTGACTTCGACCTAGCAGCTTCCGTGCGCTGCCGCGCAGACGACCGGCTGAAACGCGAGATATGTAGGAACGGACCTTCACAAGGTCAAGGGGAAGATCGGACATAGAGGTCGCAACTCTCGCCGACTGCATGTAATACGCGTCCGATGAGCCGCCCGATAATCATCGCTCCATCAATCCTGGCGTCCGACTTCGCGCGCCTCGCTGAGGAGATCCGCGCGGTCGAAGCGGCCGGCGCGGACTGGATCCACTGCGACATCATGGATGGGCACTTCGTCGACAACATTTCCTTTGGCCCGGGAGTCGTCGCGACCGTGCGGAAGCTAACGAAGCTGCCGCTCGATGTGCATTTGATGATCGAGCACGCGGATCATTACGTCCCGCGCTTCATCGAAGCGGGCGCGAACTCAATCACCGTTCACGTCGAGCCGGAGTCGCACCACGACGTTACGAAAACGCTGGCGCAGATTCGTGACGGCGGATGTAGAGCGGGTCTGACGTTGAATCCGGCAACACCGTTCGAAATGCTCGAACCACATCTCGCATCGATCGATCTACTCCTGATCATGACTGTTCATCCGGGATTCGGTGGGCAATCGTTCCGCGCGGATCAAATGCAAAAAGTTCAACGCGCCTGCGGATGGCGCGACGCCCACGACGTGAACTACGACATCGAAGTCGACGGCGGCATCAATGCGGAGACGGCTGCAGTCTCAATCGCAAATGGCGCCAACGCACTCGTCGCCGGCACATCGATCTTCCGTTCAGACGACTACCGAACTGCGATAGCCGAGCTGCGAACGAGTCGTTAGGCGGCCGCGTCGACAGTCGCCGGAGCGCTCTCGAGCGAAGTCTCTGCGATGACTTCGTCGTTCTGCGTCACGCGTACGACTTCTTCGATCGTCGTCTTGCCCTGCGCAACGCGGCGCCAGCCATCCTGGCGTAACGTTTCCATGCCTTGCGCGACCGCGATCTGTTTCAGTTCGCCGCCGTCGCGCTTCTCCACGATCGCGCGCCGGATCGGTTCGTTGATCACACAGATTTCGTAGATCGCCATCCGGCCCTGATAACCGGTTTGCCGGCAGTTCTCGCAACCCGCTCCGCGGATGAAACGACTTCCGTGCTCGCGCACCGGGAACTGGATCTCCGTGAGATAATCGCGCGGATACTCAACCAGCTCGGAGCAGTCCGGGCAGATTGTCCTAACGAGTCGTTGCGCGAGGAAGGCGCGCACGGTTGAAGCGAGAAGGAATTGTTCAACGCCCATGTCGAGCAAACGCGTGATGCCGCCCACGGCATCGTTCGTATGCAGCGTGCTGAAGACAAGGTGCCCCGTCATCGCGGCGCGGATCGCGATCTCCGCCGTTTCGAAGTCACGAATCTCACCGACCATGATCACGTTCGGATCCTGACGCAGAATGTGACGCAGACCTTTTGCGAAGGTGAGGTCGATCTCCGGCTTCACGTCGATCTGCGAAACCCCAGGCAAGCGATATTCAACCGGTTCCTCAATCGTAATGATGCGCCGCTCGACGGAGTTGATGCTGCTCAGGAAGCAGTAGAGCGAGGTTGATTTGCCCGACCCGGTCGGACCCGTCACAAGCACGATCCCATTCGGCTGCGCAAGAAGTGAGCGAATGACTCGGCTATGTCCGGGACTGAAGTCGAGCCGCTCGAATCCGAACTGCTCGTGCTGCTGATCGCGGCTCAACAAACGCAAGCTGATCGACTCGCCGTTGACGGTCGGAATCGTCGAAACGCGCACGTCGATGTTCGCGCTGTTCGATTGCAAATTGATGCGGCCGTCCTGCGGCAAACGCCGTTCCGCGATGTCCATGTGTGCCATGACCTTGAGGCGCGAAATGATCGCCGATTGCAGCAAGCGCAATTGTGGCGGGACCGCGACTTCGTGCAGGATGCCGTCGATGCGATAACGAATGCGCAGATCGCCTTCCAGCGGCTCAACGTGAATGTCCGTCGCGCGTTCCACGATCGCTTCGCGGATGATCTGGTTCACAAACTTGACGACCGAAGCTTCCGGATCGTCGGCGTTCAGATCCATCGCGCTCTCGGTGTCCTGCAGACCTTCGAAGCTGCGGTTCGTCTTCAGGATTTCGTCGAACGTCTCCGCGCCCACGCCGTAGAGCGTCTTCATCGTGCGCAGGATTTGTCCGCGCGGCACGAGCACCCATTCGGCCGGTTTCTTCAGGAGCTGCGAGGCGAGCTGACGACCCACCGAGTTGAACAGGTCGTACGTCGCGAGCACGACCGCGTCGTCCCGAACCTCAATCGGCAAAATGTGATGCTGAAAAACGAAGCGGCTCGGCAGGAGCGACAACGTCTGCCGATCGATGCTCTTCGCGTCGATCGAACGCACCGGCACATCGAAGTAATTGCCGATCGCCTGCAGGAAGCGCGTCTCGTCTACCTTGCCGGAGTCCAGCACCTGCGAAGCCCACGAGCCGCCGTCGAGATTCGAGGCGAGCGCAGCAGCTTCTTCGCGCGACGACACACCCGCGCTGAGCAGGAGGTCGATCAGCGATTGTCCAACCGCTGGATTCATTTTGGATTGTAGGTCGCTTCCGGCAGATCGGGCGGAGTCAGACCCGGCGGCAGTTGCTTGTCATTGCCGACGCGCGGCGGGCAATCCGGACAATCATC
>JBJMWV010000322.1:0-7796 GCA_045809985.1 Chthoniobacterales bacterium
CCTCGCCGTGCTGGAACACACGTTATCCGAGGAGGAGCATAGTCAGATCGTTCAGACGATCGAGATGTTTGAGGTCATCACTCAGACACAGCCCGACGACTATCAATCGCTCGAGATCCTCAAAGACGCTTACAACAAGATCGCCAAGCCCGAGGAGGCGCTGCGCATCTCGCGCAAGCTGGCGGAAGCATATTTCAATGGCGGCTCGTACACGCTCGCCATGCAGGAATGCGAAAGCGTGCTCCTGCACAGTCCCAATTCGCCGGAGATCCTGGCCATGCTCGGAGAGATTGAGACTCGTTTGCAGAGTGCCGGGGAGTCGATCGTGAATGCTGGCCGGACCGGCCTGGTGGCTGCGCCGCATCTGAATGTGAACGGCAGCGGCTCTACGGACGGGGCCTTAACCGAGCTGAGTGGCAGGTCCGATCCGACCCAGCTGCAGGAGCGCGGAGACGATCAGCTGGCGAAGTTTCTCGTCATGCAACAGCTCGTGCCGGAAGACACAGTCTCCGCCAGCCTTGAGACGGTAAAGACGTTGAACAAGGACCTGAGCGGACAAGGGCTGGCCGCGTCATTGCTCGATAAGATCTGCCGGCAGGACACGGACCTGCTGGATCGCATTCTCTCGCAGTTAATCGACCGGACGAAGTTCGCCTACGTCCCGCTGGAGTATTACGACGTCGACCGGCAGGTCGCACGGATGCTGGCGGATCACCTGACGCTCGGTCGGCTGATCGTGCCTTTCGATCTCGTCAGTCGCACGATCATGATGGCGTGCTGCAATCCATTTGATGCCGCTGGCCGCGAGGCGGTGCAGCAATCGCTCGATTACACGGTGACGTGGTACCTGGCACGACCCGCAGCGATCGTGAAGTGCCTGCAGGACATCTACCGGCTGGAGAGCCGGGCGTAAGGCGAGGTTGCAATGAGAAGCAAATCTTTCGCTGAGCGTATTGCCGATGTCCTGATCGAGGACGGTCTCCTCTTGCCTAACCAGCTGGAGGAAGCGACCTCGATCCAGCAGAAGGAAGGCGGACGGCTGCTCAAGATCCTGACGGATAAGCAATTCGTCACCGATCAGGACATGGCCTTCAGCATGGGCCGGTGCCTGAACACTTCGCCGATCAACGTCGCCAAGCTGCGCATTCCGGAAGAGATCATGAATCTCGTCCCGCGCGACATGGCGAAGGCGAACAAGCTCGTTCCGATCGCAAGGCTGAACGGCAAGCTCTTCGTGGCGATGGCAGATCCGACGAACGTCGTCGCGGTCGACGACGTGAAGCGGCGCGTGCAGCTCGAGGTTGTGCCGATGATCGCGACGGAGCGCGCGGTCTTCGACGCGCTTGCCGGCGTGCATGGCAGCACCGCGAACATGAGCGCCGTGCTGAAGCAGGTCACCGATGACCTCGCTACGAGCGGCGACGTCGAGGTCCAATCCTCGAAACACGAAGAGATCGATATCGATCGTCTTGCGCACGACACGGAAGACGCGCCGGTCATCAAGATTGTGAACCTGATCCTCGTCCAGGCGATGAAGGAGAAGGCGTCAGACATTCACATCGAGCCGTTCCAGCGTTCGCTGAAATTGCGCTACCGTATCGACGGCGAACTGATCGCGGCCGAGTCACCGCCGAAAGCGCTGCAGCTCGCAATCACGTCGCGCATCAAGATTCTCGCAGGACTCAACATCGCGGAGCGTCGCGTTCCGCAGGACGGACGTTTTCGGATCAAGGTTCTCGGCAAGGAAGTCGATCTTCGTATTTCGATCCTGCCGACCGCGCATGGCGAAAAGATCGTCATTCGTATTCTCGATAAGTCCGCGCTCACCGGCTCGATCAACGAGATGGGCATGGACGATTCCACTCTCGACAAGTTCAAGAAGGCGATCGACGCGCCGCACGGAATGATTCTCGTCACCGGCCCGACTGGATCCGGTAAAACGACGACGCTTTATTCCGTGCTGCAGGAGCTCAACAGCCCGCAATACAACATTGTCACGGTTGAGGACCCCATTGAGTACGAGCTCTCCGGCATCAACCAGGTCGCGGTGCGCGCCGATATTGGTCTCGATTTCTCATCAGCGCTGCGATCCATCCTGCGTCAGGACCCTGACATCGTGATGGTCGGTGAAATTCGTGACAACGAGACGGCCGACATCGCAGTCAAGGCGGCGCTCACTGGTCACCAGGTGTTGTCCACCTTGCACACCAACGACGCCGCGGGCGCAATCACACGACTCGATGACATGGGTATCGAGCCGTTCCTGATCTCGAGCTCGGTCATCATGGCGTGCGCGCAACGACTCGTTAGGCGTGTCTGCACGAACTGCCGTGAGGAGTTCGTGCCGGAACCGGAGATTTTCCAGCGTCTCGGAATGGAGCCGCAGGACGGCGCGGTCTTCTTCCAGGGCGCAGGCTGCGATCGCTGCAAGAACCGCGGTTATCTCGGACGTCTCGCGATCATCGAAGCGCTACCGGTCACGGAAAGCATCAGGCGGTTGATCATCAAACGCGCTTCGTCCGCGGTGGTGAAGAATCAGGCTGTCGCAGAGGGAATGAAAACGTTGCGCATGGTCGGCATCGACAAGGCGCTCGAGGGAATTACGACGCTCGAGGAAGTCTGGCGCGTGACGGCGGAGGACCACTAAGTGATGGGATTTTCGCTTCTCACTCTCTTTAAGCGCAAGCCGATCGTTGAGACACAATCTGTGCAGCCGGCAGCGGTCGTACAGAAATCCAGCGCCGATCGACTGAGCAAAACCGTACTGCCGAACACGGCTCGCTCCGCGATTTCCGCCGACGCCTTCAAGTCCGCGCCGGACGCGATGCCGACGCCGATGGTTCCGCCGCCGGCGCCGCGCCCCGTCTTCATGACGGTCGCAGTCCCGCCGCCGAACCCCCTTCCACCGGCGGTCGCGGTCGCGCTTGCACCGCACGTCGAGCGCGTGCTGCCGTTCGCCCTCGCGGATGTCGTCGCGCAGATGCCCGAAGGATTCGTTAGGCCACTTGCCGACGGCGAGACGAACCGGCATGTGCTGCTGAAAGCGGGTGAACTCGAGCGCGGGATGTCGAAGGGACGTCCGACGGTCTCGATTTCAACCATCTACCAGCAGGTCCCGGAAATATTCGTCAAACCGATGGCGCCGTCCGATGACACGCAGGTGCCGGTGCCGTTCGCGAAGGTGCTCGAGCAATTCACGAAAGTGCAGTTGCGCGCCGATCAGCATCTCGTGGAGGCGGTGCCGCAAGTCGAGACGCCATTCCTCCAGGTGACGCTCGAGGACGATAGCAAATTCGGAACCAGCATCGGCCCGATCCAGACCGTGCCGATGGCGCCGGTGAAGCTTCAACCTGCAACTGCTCACGCGATCGCCGCAGCCGAGCCGGAAGCGACCGAAAGGTTTGTCCCGGATGCGAAGAGCGCAGCGAAAATCGCATCGAGCGCTGCAGCGGTACAAGCGCCGATCCCGGTAAGTCAAAACGGGAACGGCAGCGCGCATGCAAACGGCGCAAACGCCGATACGAACCCTTCTCCCGCCCCGACAAGAATCCCTTTCAAGCTTACAACGAATGGAACGGGCGTGTCCGCCGCGGAGAGAGTTCCAGCCTCCACGGGCGGCACGTCCGTTCCTATCAGCTCGCCGAGTCCTGCGCCGTCCGCGCCGTCGGCTGGGCCAACCCGAATTCCGTTCAAGCTCTCGGTCGCGCCGAGTGATGCTCCCGCAAGCGATGCGCTGAACGATGATGCGCCTGCGGCGAAGTCCGAGCCGTGGCTGACGAAGGAAAGCTTCGGGCTCAGCGAAACTCCCGCCGAAGAGCCGGCACCAGTTATCGTTGCTGCGCCGGAGAACGGCGCCCCGAAAATTTCGCTGCCGCTCAAACCGATCTTGAACGCGCTGCCGCCATTCCAGCTCACCGGCGACGTGAAGAACGTGCCGGACGATACGCGGATCGACTTTCCATTCGCGCTCGTCCAGCCACAGCTCGTTTCCGGCCGCGTTCACTTGCAGCCGGACGAATTTGCCGCCGCTCTCCCGGAACAGTTCCGCGGATTTTTCAGCTCAAAGGAGATTGCCGCGCCGGTGTCGTTGCCGTTGCAGGATATTCTCGCGAACCTGCCCGGAACCGCGCTGCGCATGCGCGACGACCAGGAAGAACAGGAGCGCGGTTCAAACTTTGCCACGCCGTTCGCCGCGACCGCGGCGGAGGACGCGAAGCGATTCAAGATCTCTGCGGCGCCGGTGGAGAAACCGAGCCTAACGAGTGAAGCGCCCGCCCCGATTAGCGAAGAGCCGAAAGCCGAAATCAGCCTAACGAGTGCAAAGGCAGCTGAAACTTCCGCTCCAAAGCCGGAGCCGATTTCGTCAGAAGCGAAGGCTGAACCGGAACCGTTGCCCAAGCGGAAGCGCGAAGTTCTTGAAGCGAAAATCGAAGTAGCAGAAGCGAAACCTGAAGCTGCGCCGGAGTTGCCAAAGGCGGAGACGAAGCCGCTCATTGTTGCGCCGGTGAAGCGCTCGCGCGCAAAGGTGGTGCAGGAACCTGTTCGTTCTCCGTTGCAACAGGAGTTCGATACGGATGAACCGCTCGACCCGAAAGCAATCGTCGCGAAGATCGAAAAAATGGCGGGCGTGAAAGCGTGCGCGATCATGTTCGACGACGGTCTGAATCTCGCCGGTAAACTTCCGGAGGCATTCGAGCTCGACGGATTCTGCGCGATGGCGCCGTCCCTCATGCAGCGCGCCGAGAAGCATCTTCTCGAAACCCGACTCGGTGAGCTGCGCGCGATGACGATCTCCTGCACTTCAGCGTCGATCAGCTTTTTGACACACGAAACTCTTTGCCTGGCGGTGCTGCACTTGAACGGCGATCTCTCGTCATCGGTGCGCGAACGGCTCAACCGGGTCGTGCAGGAACTTTCGAAAACGTTTTCGCCGACTGTTGCTGCCTAGGAGATTCCGATGTCTATCATCAATTACGCGAGCCGCGAGATTCAGTTCAAAATCGTCTATTACGGCCCGGCGCTGTGCGGAAAGACGACGAATCTCGGCTACATTCATCAGCGCATTAATCCGCAGAATCGCGGCGATCTCGTATCGCTCGCGACGGCCGCGGATCGCACCTTGTTCTTCGATTTCCTGCCGCTGAACGCGGTTGTGATTAAAGGCTTCGTGACCAAGTTCCAGCTCTACACCGTGCCGGGACAGGTGATCTACAACGCGACGCGCCAGCTCGTTTTGCGCAGCGTCGATGGCGTCGTCTTCGTCGGTGATTCGCAATGGGAGAAGATGGAGGAGAACGTCGAGAGTTTTAAGAATCTCGAGGATAACCTCGCGAAGCAGAACGTCTCGATCGACGAGATCCCGTACGTCATTCAGTACAACAAGCGCGACCTCGAGAACATCGCGCCGGTCAACTATCTCGAGTACGTGCTCAACAATCGAAAGAAGCGCGTGCAGAGCTTCGAAGTGGTTTCGAGCACCGGGCAGAATGTCTTCGCGTCGCTGAACGCCGTCTCGCAGATTCTGCTGCACAAATTCAGCAAGCAAAGCGAGGCGCCGAAAGGTCCGGCGCCATCAGTCGTGGAGCAGACAGTCATTCCCCGTTCGCACACCGTCGGAGCATGAACGCAATTCCCTGTCTCACCATTGAAGACGTCGCAACGCTCGACGGCCTGCTCGGCGACTTCCTGAAAAAAGCGGAAGCCGATCTGACGATCGTGATCGATCGCGGCGGCAACGTCATCTCGCAATGCGGCGACACCAGTGTCATGGACGTCACGATCATCGCGGCGCTGGCCGCGGGATCATTCGCCGCAACTCGCGAGCTCGCGCGTCGCATCGGCGAGGTCGAGTTCAACGCGCTCTACCATCAGGGTAATGGCAATCACATGTTCATGAACTCGGTCGACGACGACTCGATCATGATCACGGTTTTCGGTCCGCGCACGACCGTCGGTCTGGTCCGCTTTTACTCAGCGACTACAACCCAGGCGCTCGGCGCGTTGCTGCGCACCTTCTCTGCACGCGGAGGTCACGGCTTCACCTTCGACGCTGCGGATATCATGCAGACGCCGATCTTCGCCGAGTAATTAGCCGACGAACTCGCGCGCGATCAGCGTCGCGTTGTGACCGCCGAAACCGAACGAGTTGTTCATCACAACGCGCACCTTCTTTTCCTTCGCGACCTTCGGCGTGTAGTCGAGATCGCATTCCTCGTCGGGATTATCGAGATTGATCGTCGGTGGAATCACGCCATCGCGGATTGCGAGTGCGCACGCCGCCATCTCAACTGCGCCTGCGCCGCCTAACAAGTGGCCGGTCATCGATTTGGTTGAACTGATCGATGTCTTCTTGGCGTTCTCACCGAGCACAGATTTGATCGCGCGCGTCTCCGCCAGGTCGCCGAGGCCAGTCGACGTCGCATGCGCGTTGATGTAATCGATCTCGGACGCGTTCACACCCGCATGTTGCATCGCAACGCGCATGGCGCGCGCCGCGCCGCTCCCGTCCGGCGGCGGTGCAGTCATGTGATACGCGTCCGCGGTTGCGCCATAACCGATGAGCTCGCAGTAAATCTTCGCGCCGCGCGCGCGCGCGTGCTCGAGTTCTTCGACGACAAGAATGCCCGCGCCTTCGCCCATGACAAAGCCGTCGCGATCTTTGTCCCACGGTCGCGATGCACCCTGCGGATCATCGTTGCGCGTACTGAGCGCTTTCATCGAAGCGAACGAGCCGATGCCGACCGGTGTAATCGCCGCTTCGGAACCACCGGCGAGGAAGATGTCGGCGTCTCCGAATTTAATCGTGCGCCACGATTCGCCGACGGAGTTGGTCGAAGTCGCACACGCTGTGACGATGCAGATGTTCGGCCCGCCGAGACCCCATTCCATCGAGATCAACCCGCCCGCCATGTTGCTGATCAGCATCGGAATGGTGAACGGCGAGAGACGGTCGGGTCCCTTGTGCACCAGATTGCTGTGCTGATCCTCGAAGGTGCGCAGTCCACCGATGCCGCTGCTGACGATCACGCCGAAGCGCTCCAGATTAGTCTTGGCCAAATCGATCTCGCTGTCTGCGAGTGCGAGCTTCGCGGCCGCCATGGCCAGCTGCGCGAAACGATCCGTGCGCCGCGCGTCCTTCGGGTTCTTGAAATGGTTTTTCGGTTCGAAGTCACGGACTTGCCCGGCGATCTTGCAGTCGTAATTCGTCGCGTCGAACGCATCGAAGCGATCGATCCCGCTGACGCCGTTCTTGAGCTTATCCCAGAACGTCGGCAGATGGTTGCCGAGGGGTGTGACCACACCCATCCCGGTGATGACAACTCTGCGGTCGCCGTTCTTCATGCCTAACGAGTGCCCATCCCGACACTCTGCACGGTTTGGAAGAGCTTGCCTTCAGTTTTAATCGAAGGCGCAATGATGATTTCCGTCTGCTGAAATTCCGCGATGTTGCGCGCGCCGACGTTGCCCATGCAGGTGGTGATCGCGCCGACCAGGTTCTGGCTGCCGTCGTCGACTTCCGCCGGTCCGAAGAGGATCTGTTTCAATGAACCGGTCGCGCCGACTTTGATGCGTGTGCCGCGCGGCAGGTTCGCATGCGGTGTGGCCATGCCCCAGTGGTAACCTTTGCCTGGAGCTTCGTTCGCCTTCGCGAATGCGCTGCCGACCATGACCGCGTCCGCGCCACATGCGAATGCTTTGCAAACATCGCCGCCTTTGCTCATGCCGCCATCGGTGATGATGGGCACGTAACGCGCGCTCTTCTTGTAGTAAGCATCGCGCGCCGCCGCGCAATCAAC
>JBJMWV010000323.1:0-9407 GCA_045809985.1 Chthoniobacterales bacterium
CTTCGGAATGAAGATCGGAACCGCGTATCAGATCTACGACGATTGCGTGGACATCGCGGGCAACGAGTCGGTCATCGGAAAGACGCTCGGGACTGATCTTCGCAAAGGAAAGCTGACGCTGCCAGTCTTGCTCCTCCTTCGCTCCGCACCAGCCGTCGAGCGCGAGCAATACGCGCAGATGATTGTCGAAGGCAAAGTCGATCAGGTCAGCGAAGCGCTGAAGGCTGAACTGGTCGGCCGGCCGATCGGCGAATCGATCACTGCCGGGCAGGAGCTGATTCGCGACGCGCAAAGCAGTCTCGCGATCTTAGCGCCTAACAACTACACGGATCTGCTGATGCAGCTCGCCGACGGCATGCGCGATTTGCTCGAGCAACTGCGCGACTGAAGTGTCGCAGGCCAAAATCCGCGAACTGCCGGAGGAGGATCGACCGCGCGAGAAGCTGCTCGCGCGTGGCCCGAATGCGCTAACGAATGCTGAGCTGATTGCGATCCTGCTGCGCACCGGCTACAGCGGGCGCAATGTGCTCGATGTCGCGAAAGATTTGCTCGCCAAGTATGCAACGCTGACCGCGCTGAGCCGCTGTTCCGTCGACGAGATCTCGCAGATCAAAGGCATCAAGGGCGTGAAGGCAATCGAACTGGTGACTGCGTTTCAGCTCGCGCATCGCATCGCGCATGAGCAGCTCGTCGAGCAGAAGATCGAAACGCCCGAGACCGTTTACGACTTGTTAGGCGCCGAGATGCGGGCGCTGCAAAAGGAGTCGCTGCGCGTGCTCCTGCTCGATACGCGCTATCGACTCCTGCGGATGGAGGAAGTTTCGCTCGGCAGCTTGAACGAGAGCATCGCGCATCCGCGCGAAGTGTTTCGACCCGCGATCATCTCCGCCGCGTATGGTGTGATCGTGGTGCACAATCATCCCTCCGGCGATCCCGCGCCGAGCCAGTCCGATCACAGCCTAACGAGACGTTTGGCGGAAGCGGCCGAACTGCTGCAGATCAAGCTCCTCGACCATATCATTATCGGCGCGCCGGCCGACAGCCGCTCACCCTACTTCAGCTTCAAAGAGGCGGGCGTGCTTTGAAGATTCACACCAGCGCGGTGATTGATGCGGGCGCCAAGCTCGGAGCTGACGTGGAGATCGGACCGTATGCGGTGATCGGCCCGAAAGTAGTGATCGGTGACAGAACTGTCCTGCAATCTCACACGGTCATCGATGGTACAGTGCAGATCGGAACCGACAACGTGATCGGCTACGGCGCGATCATCGGGGCGGCGCCGCAGGACTTGAGTTTCAAAGCGGAAACGCGGAGCGGCGTGACGATTGGCGACAGGAATGTGATTCGCGAGTACTGCACGATTCACCGCGGCACCGCGGAAGGAAGCAAGACGTCGATCGGTGACGGCAATTTCCTCATGGTCGGCGTGCATCTCGGGCACAACTGCCGCATCACGAATCGCGTTATCATCGCCAACAACTGCCTGCTAGGCGGCTACGTGCAGATCGACGATGGCGCGTTTGTCGGCGGTGGCACGACGTTCCATCAGTTCGTTCGCGTCGGCAGATTGGTGATGGCGCAGGGCAGTTGCGGATTCGCGAAAGACATTCCGCCGTTCCTGCTCGCGGGTGAACGGAAGTTCGCGCTGGGCGTGAACATTCTTGGACTGCGCCGCGGCGGGTTGAAGCCGGAGGAACGCGATGAAATCCGCCGCGCGTTTAAGCTCCTCTACCGGAGCGGTCTCAACACAAAACAGGCGCTCGAGAAAGCAGCGGAGATGGAGTTCGGCGCAGTAGGCCGCGAGTTCTTTGAATTCGTCGCGCAGGCGAAGAAGCGCGGCGTCGTTGCTTACCGTTACGAGGGCGGGAAAGACGCCGCTTACGACGAGGCGGACTAACGAATCGCGAGCAAAGCGAGCATCCGTCCGGTCTTCCCCTTCTCCGCGCGGTACGAGTAGTAGCGCGCTAGATCGCACGCGGTGCAGACGCCGGAGTCGTGCACTTGCTCGACGCCGCACGCTTTGACGGCGCGCACAATGTCAGCCGCGAAATCGATTTCATAGTGCGGCGGGCGGATACACGGACTGAGCTGCACAACGAGATCCGCGGCGTGTGAACCGAAATGTTCCTGCATGAGGTCTATCGCGTTCACGGCGATCCGGAGTTCGGTTCCTTTCTTTCCCGAATGCACGAGGCCGATTGCCTTCTGCACCGGGTCGACAATGTAGACCGCGCAGCAATCCGCCACGTAAATGCCGAGACAGACGCGACGCTGGTTCGTGATCAATCCGTCGCAACCGTCGAAGCACTGCTGCGCACTTGGCCGATCGACCACCGCGATGCTGTTTCCGTGCACCTGTTCTGCAGTGACGAACGGCATCTCGCCGACGCCGATCGCGTTTCGCACTTCCGCGTGAACGCGGTCGAGGCGACGCAGCGCTTCCGCTTTGTCCTGCGCAACGTCGATTCCCGGCACGCGCAAAGTGAATCCGTGCGCGAATCCGTCTTGCCTAACGAGTGCTGGAAATTCCTCGAATGGAAGCACGCGATCCTGCACGTCGCGGTTCGCTTACTTCCCGCCGCTAACGGTCGTCGTCGTGGTGGTGCGGGTCCGCACGTTCGTGACGGGCTCGCGAATGCCGGCGTGGTTGAGCGGGAGCGGCGTCGGTTTCGGTGCCGGCGTCGGCGCGGGATCCGTCTTGAGCACGTTGCGCGTCTTCGGCTCGTCGAGGTCGTTCGCGTAGGTGACCTCCGTCGCTGTGACCCGATCAAACTCCGCGAGCGCCGCATTATAAGTGTAGAGCGCCTGCAGGGTGGTCGATTGCGCGCGCGTCACTTCGACACGCGCATTCAAGACTTCCAACTGCGTGCCGGCGCCGGCGCTCAAACGTGCGCTCGCGAGACGCAACGCTTCTTCTGCCTGGCCAACGTTCTCTTGCTGGCTGCGAATCAGTTCGGCGCTTTGAATCATGTTCGAATACGCCTGCTGCACTTCGAGTTCCACCTGTCGTGCCGCATCATCGAGGGTGATCTTCGATTCCTCCTGCACAGCACGCGCCTGCTTGAGGAGACCGAGGTTCTGACCCCAATCCCAGATTGCCCAGTTGCCGGTGCCGCCGATGACGTAGCCGGTGCGCGCGTTGCGAATGTCTTCGCTTAGCGGACTGCTCTGCGCTTCCGCACTCGCGCTGGCGCTGAGTTGAGGAAGGAAATTCGACCGCGCGACGTTCACATTTTCATGGCTCGCGAGCACGTTCGCCTTCTGCTGTTTCAGGAAGGGACGGCGCTCCTTCGCAACCTCAATCGCGTGCGGCAACGACATGTTGCGCGAATCCTGATGCAGTTCACCGACCGCTTCGAGCGGAGCGGCGTCCCCGCGGTTCGGATCGAAATCCAGACCAAGAGTCCGCGCGAGCTGGATTTGAGCGATGCGGTAATTGTTTCGCGCGCTGATCAGCTCGGGATATTGGTTGGAAAGCGCGACCTGTGCTTGCAGGACGTTGAAACGCGGAACGGTGCCGGCTTCGAAACGATTTTGCTGATCCTTCAGCTGACTCTCGAGCAGCTTCACCGATTCTTCCTGGACGCCGATGAGCGCACGATCCAGCAGCACCTGGTAGAACTGCGTCCGGACCAAAGCGACGACGGTGTCGATTGCGTCGCGAAACCCGAAGTAGCTGGCGTCGCGCTGAAAATCCGCATTGCGCACCTGCGCAAAGAGCCGGCCACCGGTAAAGATCGGCTGGCTGACGCGGAGACTCAGCACATAGGAAGTCGAAGTGGCGCTCGCGCCCGTCGCGCCGGAGAACCGGCCGAGGTGCGGATCGACCGTGCTTTCGTCGGCTGTTGCATCCAGCCGCGGCAAAACCTGTCCGCGCATCTGCAGATAAACGCCCTTCGTCCGCTCGATCTCCTGCCGCTCGCGCTGGATGGTAGGGTTACGCTGCAGCGCAGTCAGGATTGCTTCATCGAGAGTAAAACGCGGAATACCGCCGCCGCTGCGGATCGTGGTGGTTTCTCTGCGGGTGGTGGTGCTGCTGTCAGTTCCAGCAAACGGTGAACGCAAAGGAGCGAGGCCAAGCAACACGATGGCCGTGAAGAGAAAAATCTTACGCATGAAAGGGAGCAGTCCGATAAAGAAGCTGGACGTTATCCAGCGACAGGTGTTCGTCCACTAGGGATTGCCCGGACACACGCAAACGCCGTGCCGTCGTTCGGTGCAAAGTTCTAAGCCGCTGACCTACTGCTCGTTAGGCAATCGCGTGCGCTTCGCATCCGTAATCTGATCTTCCCGCGCGTGGGATACGGAGGTTCCGAATTTGGAACGGTTACTATCGCGGCGAGAGCGATCGCTGCCGTCGCTACTTCTTTTGGCAGAAGTTGTAGACCTTGGTGTAGATCTGCAGCCAGGCCTTCTGCTCGCCAGGCGTGAGGTGCGTCATCACGGTCATGAGGTTGCACACCATGTCCTCACGAATCCGTCGCACCAACGCAGTGCCCTTTTCGGTGATGCAGACCATCACTTTCCGGCGGTCGTCCGGTGAGCTTGTGCGCGTGACGTAGCCGAGCTTTTCCAACCGCGCGACCAGACCGCTCGCCGCCGCAGTCGTGTTACCCATCTTCTGCGCGATGCCAGACATTGTCAGCACTTCCGGCAGATCGAGCGCGGCGAGCAGGAAATATTGCGGGAAGGAGACGTTGCCTTCGCCAAGTTCGCGCGACAAACGCAGCAGCAGACAGCGCTGCATCGCGAGAATGATGTGCGACAACTGCTCGGCGTCTGCGCGATCGACGCCTTGTTCAGTCGGCGGGATCACAGAGGCGAGTGTGGTGCTCAACGTTTCAAGCTAGAAGCGTCATAATGGCTGTCAACCGCGCACAGTACGGATGCTACCATGTGAACGCGCAGATGTTTGCGCCGGCTGCGATGTCTTCACCCGGCGCTGCACGCACGAGCGCATTCGCGCGGCTCAACCCAAACAGCGCATGCGATTCCTGGCGGCCCACCGGCATGAATGTGTCGTCGCGCACAATCCCGCGGACGTAATGCGGACGCTCGCCCGGATTTTCGATCGCTTCACCGAGGCGCGCGTTCACGCGATTCAGCAAAAGCGAATCGCCGCTCGCGCCCATCAGCTTCAACACGGCCGGCCTAACGAACAGTAGAAAAGTGACGAACGCGGAGACAGGATTTCCGGGTAGTCCGAAGATCGCGCTCTCCTTGACGTGGCCGAAGAGGAATGGCTTGCCCGGCTTCAACGCGACGCGCCAGAGATCGAGCGTCGCTCCGACGTCGTTCAGGGCAGCTTTGACGAGATCCCGCGCCCCGACCGACACGCCGCCGGTGATGATGACGACGTTGCACGAAACTGCCGCGGTCAGGCTCGTCTGAATCGCGACCGCCTGATCCGGGCAATGGACAGTCGAAACGACTTCTGCGCCGAGTTGCTCGAGCAGGGCCCGCAACAGGACGGAGTTCGCTTCGTAGATTTGGCCAGGCTTCAACGTCGTGCCGGGTTCCGCGAGTTCGTCGCCCGTCGAAATGATCGCGGCGTGTACTTTGCCGCCGACGCCGATGTTCGGGAGACCTTGCGCCGCGAGAACGGCGAGAGTCTGCGGGCGAATGCATTCACCCGCTGCGACGAGCTTTTGCCCTTCCGCCACATCACCGCCGCGCCGCCGCACGAACTCGCCGGCCTCGATCGATGTCTCGACGATAACGTCATCACCTTCGACCCGCGTCTCTTCCTGCATCACAACTGCGTCGGCGCCCTCAGGCATCGGTGCCCCAGTGAAAATGCGGATCGCTTCGCCGGGTTGAACACGTAAATGCTGATCGAGTCCGGCTGGTTGTTCTCCGACGATCTTTAAACGCGCGCCCGATGCGGTTGATTTCGCGACGACTGCGTAGCCGTCCATCGCGGAATTGTCGAACGGCGGCAGCGCGACCCGTGCGACGACATCTTGCGCTGCGTATGCGTTGATCGCGCGAGCGAGCGGAAGCGTCCGCGACCGCAGCGGCTGCACGTGCGACAGAATCGTCTGGAGCGCTTCCTCTTCGCTGATCACCGGTAAACCCTCTCCCCGCGCTTCGGCTCGCCGCTCACGATGTCCGCGGTGACAAAAGGCCGCTTCCGCTCCGCAGTCACTTTGAGCCGTGAAGCTTCACCGCTCGCCGAGATTGCCGTCAACTCGGTGTTCACCGCGGGCGGCGCGGATGTTCCACTTAGGTCGATTAGAACGAAATGCGACTCTCGACTGACTGACGAAATCGAGCCCACATAAACCGGCGCAGTCACTGACGGCGTTTCGTTTTTCGTCGGTGATTTCCCGCTGCCGCAAGCTGCGAGCAGGATCCCCAATGCGACGTCGGCGAGGCACAGAACAACGCCTGAAACACGATTCGTTAGGCGCGCACGCATAAGCGGGAGTGGGCTTGTTGACGAGCATCCGCTCGACGCCATAGTCTCGCAACTTGTTGGTGAGGTGGCTGAGTGGTCGAAAGCAGCGCTTTGCTAAAGCGCCGTACTCCAAAAGGGTACCGAGGGTTCGAATCCCTCCCTCACCGTTTCCCTCCGAGCCGCACAATGTGGTGCCCGCCGCGATCGCTTTCGCCGACAGCGAGCCCTTACGTTTTCGATGAGAAGTGCGCGACGAGCGTCGTCGCCGCGAGATCGCCCGTCGCGTTAGTCACGGTGGCAAAGAGATCCGGGATCGCATCGACGGCAATCAGGATGCCGATGCCTTCGACGGGTAGCCCGATCGCGAGGAAGAGTGGCGCGAGCATCAAAAACGCGCCACGCGGTACCCCCGGCGCTGCGAACCCGAGAAAGACTGCAGCAAACGCAATCGTGAGATATTGCGGCGTGTGCAGTTCCACTCCGTAGAACCACGCGACAAACAGCGAACCGATCGACCACGCCACCGGTCCGGCGAACTTGAACATCGAGACGGCGAGCGGAAGCACGAATCCAGTGACTTCCTTCGGTAGCTTTAGTTCCTGCTCCGCTCCTTGCACCAGCGCAGGCAGCGACGCGATTGAAGAGCTGGACGAGAAAGCGATCAGCTGACCTGGAAGCGCAGCGCGCGCGAACACCTTGATCGGCACTCGCGCCAGAACGGCAAGCGCCGGGTAGAGCAGCAAAATGAAGAGCACGCTCGCCGCCGAGTACGCGACGATGTAGAAGCCGACCGCACCCGCAAATCCGACCCCGCCGTGCGCGCCGAGCGGTAGCATGAGAGCGAATACGCCGATCGCTGCCAGGCGCACGATCCATCGCACCAACACCAGCATCGCTTCGCTGACGGCGCCGAAGAATCCGAGCAGCGTCGTTCGCGCAGCGGTGGGGCATTTCGCAATCGCTAGCGCGAACAGAAGCGTGAAGAGGATCAGTGGCAGCATCATCCCGTTGGCCGCCGCGTGCACCGGATTGGTAGGAATCAGCGATGTCAGCCAGCTGGCAAAACCGACGCTCGGCGCGCCCGTTGTCAGCGACTGCGCCGCTTCCGCTGCGCCCGCTGGAAGCGAAGGTCTAACCGCGATCAGGTGTGGCAGCCACGCGAAGAGCGCAATCGCCAGCGGAATCATGATCAGCGTGGCGACTGCAAGCATGCCGATGAATACTGCGAGCGTTCGCCCGCCGAGTCGCCCGACTGCCTTGATGTCGGATGCGGAAGCCACACCGGTGATCACAAGGGAGACCACCAGCGGAATCACGGTCATCCGGATTGCGTTCACCCAAACTGTTCCGACCGGCGCGACGGCATCAGCGGCGCCGAGCAGCGACGAATTGTGCGTAGCCGCGATGGCGATGCCACCGGCCAGGCCGGCGCTGAGTCCGAGGAGAACCTGAGTGCTTTCTTTGATAAGACTCCTACATCATGAGGTCGCCACCATTGATGTCCAATGACGCGCCGGTGATGTAGCCAGCATTCTCCGATGCGACAAAGCAGATCAAGTCGGCGACCTCAAGCGACGTGCCGAGCCGCGGCACCGGATAACTCCGGGCGAGGCGTTCCAGCACCTCCGGTGCGGCGCTCTCACGGGTGAGTTCGGTGTCGATCATTCCCGGACACACGGCATTCACCGTAATGCCGAAGGCGCCGAGTTCCTTTGCCGCCGCACGCGTCAGGCCCAGCAGTCCTGCCTTAGAGGCGGTGTAATGGGCACCACCGAGAGTACTCACCATCCGTCCGGCCGTGGACGAGATGTTAACTACGCGCCCGTATCCCTGCACCTTCATTGCCGGCAAAGCAGCCTTAATGAGCAGGAAAGGCGCTGTGAGATTCACCTCGAACGCGCGGCGCCATTCCTCGGCCGTGATTGCTTCGAATCGCGTGGTCAAAGGCAGCGCCGCATTGTTGATCAGGATGTCGATGCGACCAAATCGCTCGAGCGTCCGCTGCACGATGTCTCCCGGCACGTCAGGAGCAGCAATGTCTCCCGGAACGGCGAACGCCCGCTCGCCGATCTCTCTCACGACGCGCTCCGCGCGCTCCGCGTCGCGAACGTTGATCGCAATCGAGGCACCACGTTCATGCAGCCGTTCGGCCACGGCACGGCCGAGGCCGCGCGCTGCGCCAGTGACAAGGGCGACGCGACCGGTGTAGTCCTGATGAGCGGGCACTGGCATTGTCGTATGCCTAACGAGACAGAAGACCACCGACCGCTGCCGAACGCGAGCGTGCCTGCTGGTTGATTATGGACGTCATCGTAAACTAGACAGCAGCGCGGGCAGCGGTTCGCTGCATCGCCTGGTTAGATGGCTTTGTTCTCACGCTGCAACGCTAACAACAGGAGCCCGAGTGGGAAGCAAAAGCCAATAATGCGAAACACGTCGGCGGGAATAGCAAGATAGCGTCTCTCGCGACCCTCTATGTAGCCGTAGAACACCCATCCATCGCCGAAGAGCTGAAACCAGTGATGGCGCGCGCCAAGCTCAATGAACAAGTCATGCGCGTAAGCGATAGCCAAGCTGATCGCGCCGGAAAGTATCAGAACCCGCGGAACGAACCGTGCGCGACGCCGGGCTGCGAATGCGACAGCGAGAAGAACGATGGCGAAGAAGAACCGAACCTCGGGGTACATGTCAAGGAGCACGCGCGACGCAGCTACGAAGCACAGCGTGCCAAACGCGAGCAGGAGAAACGCGCTAGCTATCCAGACAACGCGCTTTGCCATCTAACGAGAAGAAGATGAGCTACCGCGGCCGCGAGCGAGCTCTGCTTTCACGAAAGACATTCTAGCTACTCCTCGCCTCGACACAAGCGGGTCGCTGTTAGCTCCATCGCATCGTTAGTCTATTTCGATAGCGCATCGCAGAGGAAGTGAGCCAAAACTTTCGGATCAGTCCCACAATACCGAATCGCTTCGATACAAGAGTTCTCAGCGACTTCAATGACGCGAGC
>JBJMWV010000324.1:0-5560 GCA_045809985.1 Chthoniobacterales bacterium
AGCACGAGGGCGTCGATGAGGAGGCGCGTGTCCATGCGGGCGGGTTATTTAGCCACGGATGAAGACGGATGAAACACGGATTTTTGACTGCTAGGCTGTGCGATGAAACTGAGCGCGATCGAAGTCGCCGAGTTCGATCTCGCGAAGACCCTCGACTCCGGCCAGGTCTTTCATTGGGAGCCGCATGGCGACGGCTTCGTCGGAACGATCGGCAATCGCGCGTTGTATGCCGAGCAACGCGACGACGAACTACTCGTCAGCCGTGGGGCAACCGAGTTGGCGCGTTACTACTTCGCGCTCGACCACTCGTTAGGCGAAATTTGTCGCGCGTTTCCGGATGATGCTGCGCTCAATGCGGCAACGGAATTCTGTCGCGGACTGCGCATTCTTCGTCAGCCGATTTGGGAATGTCTGGCGGCGTTCATCACCAGCTCGATGAAGCAGGTCGCGCATATCCGGCAGATTTCGCGCGCCTTGCGCGAGCGCTTCGGCGAAGCGCATCGAATCGATGGCGTCACGATCTTTGCGTTTCCTTACGCCGCGCGGCTGGCACAAACGAGCGAGAGGGAACTCCGCGAATGCGCGCTCGGTTACCGCGCGAAGAATCTTCTCCTGACGGCGCAGCGCGTCGCGTCAGGTGAAGCGGACCTCGAAGCGTGGCGCGCATTACCGGATGACGAGCTGCGTGCACGATTGTGCGAGTTACCTGGAGTCGGCGCGAAGGTCGCGAACTGCGTGATGCTCTTCGCCTACGAGCGACTGCGCGCATTTCCGATCGACGTCTGGATCGAGCGTGTTCTGCGCGAGAAGTACTTCCCGCGGAAGCGGAACGTGACGGCGGCGAAGCTGCGCGAGTTTTGCGACAGCTACTTCGGCGAGCACGGTGGCTATGCGCAGCAGTATTTGTTTCATCACGCGAGGAAGACGACAGTCCGCACCCGCCGACGCTGACTGGTCGGCGGAATGCGCGATGCTACATTCCAGAGATCGACTCCTCGAGTGACAACGCAGGGTAAACGAGAACGCAGGCTGGTTTTGGTCGCGGTTGTCGCGTCCTTGTTTCTGCATGTCGTGATCGCGCTCTCGGTCGCAGCGTTCAGCAGTTCAACGGCGTCGCTCCCGCCGCTCGATGATCAGCCGGTCCAATTGACGATGGTCGATCTGCCGGATGCACCGAAGCCGACGCCGCGCATCAATCCGCCTTATATGGAGACGGATCGCGAGAGCGCGGAGCAGCCGAAAGAGAAAACATTTGAGTCCAATGCAAACTCGCTCGCGGCGAGCGAGCAGCCGGTGACTGGTGATGCGGCGCTGCCTTCGCAGGAAGGTCGCGACGCGCCATTCATGGATCTGCAAACGCAGCAGTCTTCGGTTCCATCGAAGGGGAGCACGCCGCAGCCGACGCCGCCTCCGCCAGTTCCGACGCCGGCTGCAACGCCGGTTCCAGCGACACCGCCGCCGAAGCAAACTCCAGCGCCGACTGTAACGCCGCCGCCCACAGCAACACCGGCTCCATCCACAACACCGGAGCCGGAGAAGCTTGCGATGTTAACTTCCACGCCGCCGCCGCCGCTTCGCGATACAGAAGAAGCAACGCCGACACCCGGAGTTGATACGCCGCCAACACCGCCGCCGATTACCGAGCGTCCGAAGCCGGAGAGTCCGGCTGCCGGTTATCAGCGTGAACAACAGAAGACGCGCATCACAGGTCGGCTCTCGAATCGCGGACCGTCGTCGGTCGACGCGGTCGCGACTCCGCTCGGGAAGTATCAGAAGGTCGTGTCCGACGCGATCGGCGCCCGCTGGTATTATTATGTGAAGCAGAAGATGGATCTGGTCAGCGTCGGCACGGCGCACCTGGAGGCGCAGGTCGATGCGCAGGGGAAGATCCAGAAGCTGCGCGTGCTCTCGAACAATTCGAACGAGTCGTTCGCGAACATCTGCTTGCAATCATTTCAGGAGGCGCAAATTCCTCCCATCCCGCCCGATCTCGTGGCCACTCTGCCCGAGGGTCGACTGCCGGTGGATATTTATTTCACGACTTACCCGAACCGATGATGCCTCATCTCCTGCTGGCGCAAATGCCTGAACCCGTCGGCGCGGTCTGGCGCTTCTTTTCCGCGGGCGGCTTCTTCATGTGGCCGCTGCTCGTCTGTTCGATCATGACGCTGACCACGATCATTTATCGGGGCATGGCGTTGCGGCGGAAGAATGTGTTGCCGCTGGTGATCGAGAGCGAAATCGAGCGGCTCGTGCCGGGCGGCAGCGCGGAACGGCTCGCGCGCATCGTCGCGAATGATGATTCGTCGCTCGCGCGCATCGTGAAGACGGCGCTGCAACATCTGCGCGGACCGCGGAGTGAGACCATTGAAGTTGTGGAGACCAAAGCGCGCCATGAGCTCGTTGTGCTCGAGAAGGGACTGATCGTGCTCGAGGTCATCACCGGCATCGCGCCGTTGCTTGGGCTCATCGGCGCGGTGTCGGGGTTGGTGCACGTCTTCTCCGCGCTGGGAATCAGCACCGGCGCTTCCAATACTCAGGCGGTCGCGAAAGGTATTGCCGAAGCGTTAAACGCGACCGTCTTTGGTCTCTCGATCGCGGTGCCGTCGCTCGTCGCCTTCAGTTATTTCTCGAAGAAGATCGAAGTGATGTCGGTCGAGATGGAGACGCTCGTCGTCGATTTCATCGCGAAGTGCTACTTCGGTCGCGTGCATCGTGACGACAGCCATGCACATCGCGCCAACTCTCCCGTCGCGGCTGCGCGTGCGCCGGTTCCGCAAACGTAGGCTTTTGGTCAGATGAAGATCGCGGTCCGCAAACGGCGAGCGCCGTCCATCATCATTGTCTCGCTCGTCGATATCCTGACGATCCTGCTCATCTTCTTTGTCGTCTCGACCACGTTCAAAAAGGATCAGCCGGAAGTGCAGATCAATTTGCCCGAATCACAGACCGCGCAGAACGCGCCGGCGGAAAGCGAGCACGCGGTGGTCAGCGTTGATGCGAATGACGAGGTGCAGCTCGATGGCAGGCCATTGCCGGTAGAAGAACTCGAAGTCGCGGTGAAGGAATTAGCCGCGACGCGGAAATCGAGCGTCGCGCTGCAGGCGGACAAGAAGGCGTCGTTCGGAATGATCATCAAAGTGATGGATGCGTTGAAGCTCGCGGGAGTGAAGAACCTGCCGGCGTTCACGCGCGGCGAGAAATGAAGCTGCCTATCGTGAAATACGGAGATCCGATTCTCCGCGCCAAAGGCAAACGCGTGACACAAGTCGACGAGCGCATTCGCCAGCTCGCATCCGACATGCTCGAGACGATGCATGACGCGAATGGTGTTGGTCTCGCTGCGCAGCAGATCGGCGAAGCGTTGCAGTTGACCGTGCTCGATGTCACCGAAGTCGAGGACCGGCCGAGCACGTTAAAGATCAACGCTAAGGACGTTGATCTCGTGATCGCGATGCCGCTGATCTTGTTGAACCCGACGCTGACGCTCGGCGACGAGACGGTGCTCGGGTCAGAAGGTTGTCTGAGTTTTCCGGAGATCACGGGCGACATCGTGCGCTCGGAATTCGTCATGGTGACCGCGGAGACGCTGGATGGTGAGACGTTGAAAATCGAAGCGTCAGGCCTGCTGGCGCGCGCAATCCAGCACGAAATAGATCATCTCAACGGCATCCTCTTCATCGACCGGATGAATTCCGCGGCGAAGGTCAGCCTGGCGAGTCGATTGAAGCGGCTGCAGAAAGAGACGCAGCGCGCCTGAGGTTACATCGCCTTATACGTCACGGTGATCGTGCGGTAGACGAGCGCTTCGCGTTGCGCGGAGAAGTAGAAGAGCTCGAGCATCGTGCCGCCGACCATCCATTGATAGCCGACGAGCGTCTGCACCACATCCGAATCGGTGTCGCGCGTGCGTGAGACGAGTTTGCCGGTGCCGAACTTGCCGTCGAAGTAGCGGCGGATTTCGCCCATCCGGTTGTTGTAGTTCTCGATCGTCCACTTGTCGTACTCGTACTGCAGTTCGACCTCGACGAGGAAACCTTCCTTGAACTCGAACAGCGTGCGCTTCAGTCCCGGCTGAACCAGGCCTTCCACGGTCCAGACCTCGCGCCTTTCCTTCTGCTCGCGACTGATGATCTTCGCTTTCGCAGCCACCAGCACCTGTTCGACTTTCGCGGCCGGATCGTTCCACCGAAACCCGAACGGCGGCGGAATATCCTCGAACGCCTGCGCGGCAAGCGTCGAAAAAATAAGGGCTAGAAAGCTCGCGGCGAAGAGGCGCATTACTCGTTAGGCAAGGAAGTTGCCGCAGCAAAAAAGAGTGATCACGGTCGCACGCAAGCGCTTTCCGTAGACGCGCGTCGCAACTGCCGGTTCAAATTTCGCGTCAAACGGTTTTTGGACTGCGTTACGAAATAAAAATCGGAAATTTTCTTGTCGCATGTTTTGCCCGTTTCTAATCTCAAGCCGCTGGCAGAGAGAAAGGGAAATAGAGGGTGTGAACAATGTGTGAACAGCTCTCCAGCAACCTAAAAAGCTAGAATGACCAACATACCCGCCGCGAGGGAGCGAAAAGGATTTTACGAGGCGGGTTCCGCGAGCCAATCGCGCAGCTCCACTCGTCCGAGCGACGCTTTTCCCTCGTGTACGGCCAGTTTTTCGGAGTCATCTCGCATTAAACCAAGAGAGTTTCGCAGTAGCTTCTCACAAACGAGGCCCGGCGAACTCCGTAATATTCCCCAAACACCGCTCGAATTCCGAGTCGTGTAACGCTGTTAACAACTTAGGTATGGACGAGAAGTGTGCCCAGACATGGTCGAAGCTTTCCGCGGCGCTCAAACCGCAGGTGAGCGCGGATACTTACAAGCGCTGGTTCTCCGCGGTGCGACTGACCAATGTCACCGACGATCAGTTCACTTTTCTGGTCCCGAACAACATCTACCAGTTCTGGATTGAGAGTAATCACATGCCCGCATTGCAGGCCGCGATCGTCTCGGCTTTCGGTGAGCCGCGGAAGGTGAGATTCACTGCGCCGGC
Organism: Chthoniobacterales bacterium; assembly: GCA_045809985.1. Classification (GTDB taxonomy): domain Bacteria; phylum Verrucomicrobiota; class Verrucomicrobiia; order Chthoniobacterales; family UBA10450; genus JACCTI01. The sequence continues at coordinate 5,035 of JBJMWV010000324.1, forward strand.
AGAAGATGGCGCCGTGCCGGACGAGCCGCCGGAAGTGATTGAGGAAATCACGCAACTCGAACGCGAGCCGGAGAAGATCGTCACGGGTACGCTGCCCACCGGGCTGAATCCACGCAACAACTTCGAGTCGTTTGTCGTCGGTCCGAACAACGAGATCGCGCACGCCGCGAGTCTCGCGGTCGCGCAATCACCCGCGCGCACTTACAACCCGCTATTCATTTACGGCGGCGTCGGTCTCGGCAAGACGCACCTGATGCAGGCGATCGGTCAGTTCGTCTGGTCAAAGAAGAAGACCGCGAAGGTCATGTATCTTTCGAGCGAAGTTTTCATCAACGAATTCATCGACGCGATCCAGCACAGCACGCTGGTGAAATTCCGGAAGCGCTATCGCCAGGCCGATATACTGATGATCGACGACATCCAGTTCCTCGGCGGCAAGGAACGCTCGCAGGAAGAATTCTTCCACACCTTCAACACGCTCTTCGACGGACATAAACAAATCGTGCTCTCGAGCGATCGGCCGGCC
>JBJMWV010000325.1:0-2285 GCA_045809985.1 Chthoniobacterales bacterium
ACAGCGAAACGTCGTTCGAGCCTCACCTTCGCCGCCGCGTAATCCGTTTTGATCCGCGTAATCCGCGGCTTACATTAATGGTCCAAATGAAAAGGCATTTCGAATTCGCCACCCGCGCGATCCACGCTGGTCAACAGCCAGACCCTTCGACCGGCGCGATCATGACCCCGATCTACGCCACGTCGACTTACGTGCAGGAGAGCCCGGGCAGGCACAAAGGCTACGATTACTCGCGCTCGATCAATCCCACGCGCCTGGCGTACGAACGCTGCGTGGCTGATCTGGAAAGCGGCACGCGCGGATGGGCTTTCGCTTCAGGTCTCGCGGCGATGGCGACGGCGCTCGACACGATCGAAAGCGGCTCACACGTAATCGTGAGCGACGATCTTTACGGCGGGACGTTTCGGCTTTTCGAACGTGTGCGACGCAAGTCCGCCAATCTAGACTTCACCTTCATCGACATGACGGATCCCGCTCACGTCGAGCAAGCGATGAAGCCAAACACGCGCATGGTTTGGGTCGAGACGCCGAGCAATCCATTACTCAAGTTGATTGACCTCGAAGCCGTCGCGAAGATCGCGCGCAAGCACAACGCGGTTAGCATTTCCGATAACACCTTCGCCAGCCCTTGGGCGCAACGACCGATCGAGTTCGGCTTCGACATGGTCATTCACTCCGCGACGAAATACCTCAACGGCCACAGCGACATGGTGGGCGGCGTCGCAGTTGTAGGGGAGAACAAGGAGCTCGCCGATCAGATGCAGTTTTTGCAAAACGCGGTCGGTGCGATCGCCGGCCCATTCGACAGCTTCCTCGCGATGCGCGGCCTGAAGACGCTCGCGTTGCGCATGGAACGCCACAGCGAAAACGCGCTCGAGATCGCGTGTTGGCTGAAGGGCGAAAAGAAACTCGCGAAGTTGATGTATCCCGGTCTTGAAGAACATCTGCAGCACGAGTTAGCGAAACGCCAGATGCGCGGCTTCGGCGGCATGGTCACGATCGTGCTCGACACCGATCTGGCCGGCACGCGCCGCTTCCTCGAGAACACGCATCTCTTCTCGTTAGCCGAGTCGTTAGGCGGCGTCGAAAGCCTGATCAATCATCCCGCGCTCATGACGCACGGCTCCATTCCGCCGGAAACACGCGCGCAGCTCGGGATCACCGATTCACTTGTTAGGCTGAGCGTCGGCGTCGAAGACGTCGAAGACCTGAAGGACGATCTTCGCACCGCCTTCGCTGCGATTTAGCCCGCCATGGGCAGCTCATTCGGCCAGCTCTTTCGCATCACGACTTTCGGCGAGTCGCACGGCGGCGGAGTTGGCGTGGTCATCGATGGCTGTCCTCCGCGCGTCGCGTTGTCGACAGATGACATTCAGCGCGAACTGGATCGTCGTCGCCCCGGCCAAAGCTCGATCGTCACCCAACGCGACGAAGCAGATCGCGCTGAGATTTTGTCCGGTGTGTTTGATGGCCAGACACTCGGCACGCCGATCGCGATCCTCGTCCGCAACAAGGACGCCGATCCCGAAGCTTACAAGAAGATCGTCAACATCTTCCGCCCGTCGCACGCCGACTACACCTACGAAGCGAAGTACGGCATCCGCAATTGGCAGGGTGGCGGCCGCGCATCCGCGCGCGAGACCATCGGCCGCGTCGCTGCCGGGGCGGTCGCGAAGCTCGTCTTGCGAAAACTGTTCCCCGATTTCGCAGCCGTTGCTTACGTGACGCAGATCCACGAGATCACCGCGAACATTGATTCACAGCGCGTCACTTCGGCGGCGGTCGAAGCGAACGCAGTTCGCTGCCCTGACGAACCCGCGGCGAAGCTCATGATGCAGCTGATCGATCGCGTTCGCGGCGAAGGCGATTCCGTCGGGGGTACAATCGAGTGCGTCGTGCGCGGCGTTGCTCCGGGACTCGGCGACCCGGTGTTCGACAAGCTCGAAGCCGACCTTGCGAAAGCGATGCTCAGCCTGCCAGCGACAAAAGGTTTCGAGATCGGCTCCGGTTTCGCCGCGACGCGCATGACCGGCTCGGCGCACAACGACAAGTTCGAAATGCGTGACGATCGCGTCCGCACGACGACGAATTACTCCGGGGGCGTGCAAGGCGGCATCACAAACGGCGAAGACATCATCTTTCGCGTCGCCTTCAAACCGACATCCACGATTGCGCGTGAGCAGCAAACGGTGACTGCGGACCACGAGGAGACAACGATCGCGCCCGGCGGTCGCCACGATCCGTGCGTGCTTCCGCGCGCCGTGCCAATCGTCGAGGCCATGGCC
>JBJMWV010000326.1:0-3463 GCA_045809985.1 Chthoniobacterales bacterium
GCAGGTAAACCACGCCGAAGATCTGGAAGTATTTTCGCGCCGCACCCGCACCGGCAAAGGCGCAGAACAACGCGACTGCGCCAGAGGCGAGGTGAATCACGTTATGCACCGGCCCTACCATGAAGATGCCGAAGAGCATTCCACCGGGCGCCAGCGCAGGAATAAATCCGCCGATGCCGGCGATGATGAAGAAGATACCGAAGATAATTGCAGCAGTTTTGAGCATAGAAGGACTCCTTGTTTCTCAATCTGGCAACGCTCGAACGAGACGTTTGGATGCCTGAAAAAGCCGGCTGACCGGCTTCGGCGCCGCCTCCGCGAACAACAAGAACTACGCGGCCTGCTGGTCGCCTTCTGGCACGTCGGGCGTTCGCGTCGCTTCGATCGCTTCCTTTAGCTCACGCAGGTGGATCGGCTTTTGCAGGATCGCCGATGCGCCGCAACGCGTCACTGCAAGGTCCTGTCGGCCAATCGCGCCGGACACAATCACGATCCGCGCCGCGGGATCTTTCGCGAGGATATTCCGGCACGCGGTCACGCCATTCAGCCCGGCCATCATGTAATCCATTACCACCACATCCGGCTTATGGCGGTCGTAAGCATGGATCGCCTCGATCCCCGATCCGACCATCTCCACCACTTCGTGCTGCGACGCTCCGACCATCGCGGCAAGAGTGCCAGCGACTGTCCGATTATCCTCGGCGATCAAGACGCGCATGCCTTTTACGCAGAAAGTTGCATACCAACCGCGGAAGTTTTCTCGTTAGGCAGCGACTACGCCGGCGAGACCGAGCCGTTCGGCGTCCGGTTTGAGCGCGGCGATCACTTCCGCGATGACTTGATCCAGCGGCATGCCGAGTTCAGCGGCGCCACGCGTGATGTCGTCGCGATTCACCGCCCGGGCGAAAGCTTTGTCCTTCATCTTCTTCTTCACGGACGAAACTTCGACCTCCGCGATGTTCTTCGATGGGCGAACGAGCGCGACCGCCGTGACGAATCCGCTCAATTCGTCGACCGCGTAAAGAGTCTTCTCGAGCCGCGTCTTGCGAGTGACGTTCGCGTAGTCCGCATGGGAGAGAATCGCGCGAGCAACTTCTTCGCTCCAGCCGTTCTCGCGCAGCCACGCGACGCCCACGAACGGATGGCCCTGCGTCGGATCCTGCTCCTGGTTCGGATGGCGTTCGTAGTCCATATCGTGCAGGAGCCCAACTGCCTCCCACAGATCAGCATCTTCGCCGAAGAGACTCGCAAAGTGCCGCATCGAATCCGCCACCGCGTAGCAGTGCTTCCGCAAGCTCTCGGACTGGACCCATTCATGCAAAATCGCGAGCGCGCGGTCGCGGAGTGTTGTCATCCGACAATGAAGCGCGGACTGGCGTCAGCTGCCAATCCCGCCGTAGCGCGCTTTGACGCAGCAGTACACGCCATACGCCGCGAGCCCCACAGCCACGACCGCGAAAATCCAGCGACCGAAAGGCTGCGCGTGCAAGGCATTCAATGCACCGCTAAGTCCGCGTGCTTTCGCCGCGTTCGATTGCAGGCCACGACGATGATCCAACACGAGGCTTCGCCATTCACGAAAACGACCATGGCGCGACGCAACAACCTGCGGAAGTTCTTTCGCCCACCATGACGTACGATGTCTGCGTAGTTGGTCTTGGCGGAATCGGGAGTGCGATTCTCGCGCATTGCGCCGCGCGCGGTGCACGCGTGATTGGCCTCGAGCAATTCGCCCGCGATCACGATCTCGGCTCGTCGAGCGGCAGGACGCGTATGATTCGCACCGCGTATTTCGAGGAGCCGGCGTATGTCCCGCTCGTCCGTCGGAGCTATCAATTGTGGCACGACCTGGAGCGCACTTCCGGAGAGTCGCTCCTGACGATGACCGGCGTGCTGACGGTTGGTCGCGAAGACAGCGAGATCATTGTCGGAACGCGCCGCGCCGCGCGCGAACACGGCCTGCCGATCTACTCGTTAGACCGCCGGGAAGTGAAGGCACGCTATCCGGTGCTGCGAATGCAGCCCGATGAAGTGGCTATCTTCGATAACGATGCCGGCGTCCTGAAACCGGAGCGTGCAATCGCGCGTCATCTCGAAGCCGCCGAGAAACATGGCGCGACGACGAGGTTCAACATCGCGACAACTCGATGGCAAGCGAAGCGCGACCGCTTCGATGTCTTTCTCCACGACGGCTCAAACATTTCCGCGAGCAGGCTCATCCTCGCGATGGGACCGTGGATCCAAGAAACGCTCCGCGAACTCGGCGTCACGATACGCGTGCAGCGCAATGTGCAGGCGTGGTTCGCGCCTGAGATTGATGATTATGCATCGCCGAAATTCCCCGCGTTCCTTGTCGAGCGCGACGGATTGCCGGCGCCGCTCTACGGCTTTCCCGATTTCGGCGATGGCGTGAAAGCGGCCTTCCACGGCGCGGGCGAGTTAACTACGGCAGAGGAGGTGAAACGCGAGATTGATGAAGCGCAGGACGTCGCGCCGATCGCGCGCGCGATGGATGACTGGATGCCGCAGGCCGCAGGTCGACTGCTAAGCGCAAAAGCGTGTATGTATTCGCTCACCCCGGATGAACACTTCGTCGTCGATCGTCATCCGGAACACGAGCGGCTGATCCTGTGCGGTGGCTTCTCCGGTCACGGCTTCAAGTTCGCGCCTGTGATCGGCGAGATTGCGACTGATCTCGCGCTCGACGGCGGCACGAGTCACAACATTGATTTTCTCTCGCTTCGTCGCTTCCGCGGCGGCAAACCTTGAGCGATGACGCCGGACGCGCGCATTCTGCTTCTCAGTACGTCGACAATCTATGGCGGCGAGTACCTCGATTACGCGGAAGCGGAAGTGCGCGATTTTCTCGGCACGTTAAAGCGCGTGCTCTTCGTGCCGTTCGCCCTGCATGATCGTAATGCCTACGCCGGGCGCGCGCGGAAGCGCTTCGCGCAATTCAGCTACGAGCTTGATTCGCTGCACGACGCGAAAGATGCGCGCGCGGCGGTGGAGAGCGCGGAGGCGATCTTCATCGGCGGCGGCAATACGTGGCGCCTCTTGAATGAGCTCTACCGATTGGACTTGTTAGGCGCAATTCGCGATCGCGTGTTCGCCGGCATGCCTTACATCGGTTCGAGTGCGGGCTCGAACGTGGCCGGCCCGACGATCAAGACGACGAACGACATGCCGATCGTGCAGCCGGCGCGGTTCGCGGCCATGGCCCTCGTCCCCTTCCAGATCAACCCGCACTACCTCGATCCCGACCCGTCCTCGACCCACAAAGGGGAGACGCGCGAAGACCGCATCCGCGAGTTCCACGAGGAGAACACCACGCCCGTGGTCGGCCTGCGCGAAGGCTCGATGCTGCATGTGGTCGACGGGATCGTGACGCTGATCGGTACGCGGCCAGCGCGGATTTTCCGGAGGGGGGAAGTGCCTGTGGAAGTGGAAGTGGGAGCGAAGA
>JBJMWV010000327.1:0-8925 GCA_045809985.1 Chthoniobacterales bacterium
CACTTTGCTTGAAACGGGAGATCGGTTCCGGCGCTTCGTGCGTAGCGCCGTTAGCAGACGCCGGATTGCGGAGGAGCGCGCGATAGGCGCGCGAGTCATCGGCCGAGAGTCCGCTCGCGCGAGAACCAACAAACTCCTCCGCGTGCACGCGGGATTCGAACAGTTCGCTTCGCCTAACGAGTAGTTGCCGCGCCAGCGCCGAGCTGCGCGTGGTCCCAAGCCGCTCGAGATGATCAAACGGAACGCCCGTCGCTCGAATCAGAAAGAGCGGAGCGACCGCGTAACTGGACACACCTCAGCAAAACGTAAGCAGAGCGACTTACAAGCTAAAGTGCGCGCGTCGCGCAGAGAAAGGCGTGCTGCTAGTTGTTGAGCAGCGGGAGGCGGATGGTGAAAGTCGTGCCGAGCTGCGGCGCGCTGTCGACCTTGATCGAGCCATTGTGATCTTCGACCACCTTTTTGGTGATGTAGAGACCAAGACCGGTTCCGCTCTTGCCCTGTTTCGTCGTGAAGTAGGGCTCGAAAATCTTCGGAATCTGCTGCGGCGTCATGCCCGCGCCGGTATCTTCGACGCGGACGTCGACGTAAAATTCTTTGCGAACGCACGCGACCTTGACCGTGCCCTTCGTTTCCGCTGCAGCCTGGATTGCGTTCACGATCACGTTCTGGATCGCGCGTTTAATCTGAAGCGAATCGCCTTCGACCGTGCACGGATCGTCGTCCATGTCAGTCATCATCTCGACGCCATGTTGGGTCGCGATCGAGGCGGTGCCTTTCACTACTTCATTGACGATGGCGCAGATCGAGATCGGCTGATGCGGGGCGGCTTCGACGCTGCCGTAGCTCTGCCACATGGTGAGCAGCTCGCGGCAGAGCCGGACATTTTGCTCAATGATGTTCAGCTCCTTCGCGGACGCGCCGGCTTTGCCATTGTCGCTCTCGGATTGGTCGAGCTTCTTGGCGAGCAACTGCACGTAACCCCAGACGATGGTGAGCGGATTGCCGAGATCGTGGACAAATTCGGCTGAAGCCTGGCCGAGCGAAGCGAGGCGTTCCTTCTGCGCGAGTTCCTTGAGGAGGCGATTGTTGAGCTCGCGAATCTCGGCCGCGGCGGTCTCACCGGTACGGTGAACGCGAGTCCGCTCGACGTTTCTGCTGATAACGTCGCGCATTTCGTGTGCATCGAATGGTTTATTGATGTAGTCATTCGCCCCGAGCCGCAGCGCCTCCTGCGCGGTCTCAAGCGCACCGAAGCCGGTCAGCATAATGACGGCGACGTGCGGATCGATCTCACGAATGCGACGCAAACCATCAATTCCATTAGTTCCGGGCATGCGGATGTCAGTGATGACCGCATCGGGTTGCTTCTCGCGCAGCAGGAGGATTCCCGCTTCAACCGAATCTGCCGTGTGCACCTGGTAATTGGGCTTGAGCAACATGCGCAAACTCTCGCGCGGTCCCATTTCGTCATCGATGACGAGCACTTTTGGCAATTCGGGACTGATGGTCATAGCGGAATGCAAACGTTGAGGACAGCTAACGGCATGCCGCTAACGAGACCAAAATCGAAATTGTCCCTGTTCTCCATTCCCGTGACGAGAGAGAGCCCGCAAACAAACTAGCAGAGCGTGAAGTTGCAACTTGTGAATAAGATTCGGTTTGCGGCATATACAAAAAAGACAGGGTTTGCGTAAACAACTAGTTTGCGCGGCAGGCCTTTAGCTTCTGGCAATTCGAATTTTCTCATGCACAAAAAGAATCGCGTCGTTATTTCCGGGATGGGCGTCCTTGCCCCGAACGGCACTGGACTCAAGGCGTACTGGGAGTCACTCCTGAGCGGGAAGAGCGGCGTCGGGCCGATCACGCTGTTCGACGCGACGAATTTCCGCAGCCGGATTGCGGGCGAAGTGAAGAACTTTGATCCACTGGATTACATCGAGCCGGAACTGAAGCCGCGTCGCATGGCGCGACACACGCAGTTGGCTTACGCCGCAACGATGATGGCGCTGGCTGATGCGCAGATGGATATCAACGATCTGCAATTGCCCAGCCCCACACCCGTCATCATCGGCGTAAGCACGAGCGCACTCGACGTGATCGAAAAAGTTTTCGACGAGGTCTCGAGCAACCAGCCTAACAAGGTTTCGCCCGCGGCTCTGAGTGCATCGCAGCCACAGGCATCGGCGAATTTGATTGCTGATCGTCTCGGCGCTTGTGCGAATGCGACCACCGTTTCAGCAGCGTGTCCGTCGGGGCTCGACGCAATTGCGGACGCGGCGCAAATGATCGCGCGCGGCGATGCGGAAATTGCGATCGCCGGCGGAGCCGACGCACCGATTACGCCGCTCGCGATGGCCAGCTTTACCGCGACGGGGTTAAGTTCATTTCGCAATGATGAACCGGAAACGGCGAGTCGGCCGTTCGACCTGACGCGAGACTCGGGCGTCATCTCAGAAGGCGCGGGAATTTTTGTTCTTGAGGATCTTGATCGCGCCGTCGCACGCGGCGTGCGCCCTTACCTGGAAATCAAGGGATATGCGAAGCAACGTGACGCAACGCCGGAGCAACCTGCATCAGGATTGGAAGCATCGATGAGAATGGCGCTGGCGAATGCCGGCCGAAGCACGAAGGACATTGATTACATTTCCGCTTATGGACCGGGCCATCCGATCCTCGATGCGATCGAAACCGACATCATCAAACGCGTCTTCGGACCACGCGCGTATCATGTGCCGGTCAGCTCGATCAAAGGTGTGACTGGTAATCCGCTCGCCGCCGGCGGTCCCTTTCAGGTCATCGCGTGTGCGCTTTCCGTGCGGAATTGTCTAATCGTGCCGACCTCAAATTACGAGACCGCGGATCCGCGGTGCGATCTGGACATCGTTCCGAATCGGCCACGGAGAGCGAACCTGAACAGCGTGCTCGTTAACGTCCGCGGTCTGGGCGGAAGTGCGAGCACGATGGTGCTCGATAGCATCGCCGCGTGATGAAAGGGGCCGCAGTTCCGATTATTGCCGCGCTCGGCCTTGAGCTGGCGCTCGGACTGGCGGTTTTTCAGGCCTATCCGAAGCGGCGGCCAAACCAATGTTTCCTTGTTCTCTCGTTCGCCATCGCGGCATGGCTCGGCAGTTTCTTGATCGCCTTTACGGCCGACACCGTAATGCTCGCCGACTGGGCAATTCGGGCTGCATCGGTCACCGGCGTCTCGTATCTCGCAGCCGTAAATCTTCTCCGCCTCGCCGTCCGGCATTCGGAAAGCAGTTGGCTCGGCCTCGTGCGTCGATCTGGTTGGTGGATTCTCGGAACGGCAGCCATCGGAGGTTTAGCCGCAACTACGTTCTTCTTGCGTGGAGCACGGCTCGAAGCGGCGACTGCCGGTGATATCGTTGCTGTCCCGGTTTATGGGCCGGGCATTTACGTTTACGCCGCCTATTTCGCGGCCGCGATTCTTGTCCTGATCGTCGTGAGCTCGCGCGACCTGCGCAAGACGAAAGGACGCGAACATGCGGAGATCGCTTTCATTCTGGTGGGAGCAATCGTCACGCTCACGCTCACTCTTACTGTTTACCAGGTGCTGCGCCTGTTCATCGCGCCGCAACGCTTGCTCTGGCTTGCACCGTATCGGGTCGTTCTCTTCAGCCTGATCGTCGCTTATGGCATCGCGACACGGAAGATTCTCGAGGTCGGTTCGTTCCTGCGGCATTTGATGTCGTACGTCGTGCTCGCGGCTTACCTGACAACCCTTTATCTCGGCGTGTGGTGGGTTGCCACGAGCGCACTTACCGCGCTTGCTGCAGATGAAGCGCGTTCCATCGCCTCGCTCATTGCGGCGGTTGTCGTCGCCTTCGCGATGGCGCCGGCGAAAGGGGTCTCGCAGCGTCTAGCTGATCGATTATTGCCCGGGACGCGCCGCCTCGACTTCCGCGCTACGATGCGCAAAGCGACTGCCATCCTGCAATCCGTCAGCACGCTCGATAATCTGCTCGAACGCTTTGCCAAGACGATCGGCGAAGCAGTCTCGACGGATCGAATCATCATCCTGCTGCCGAGCCGCTCCGGTTACATGCAGCGTTATCCGCTGAGCCAGCCGGGTGCACGTGACGGATCTCTCGAGTTTCGCCACGACGAATCACTCATCCAGTACCTCGAAGAAAATCCCGAGCCGCTCGTGCTCGATGAATTGCGCCGCATTCGTCCGACGGCAGAGATCGACCGGATTACGCGCCAGATGCAGCACCTCGAGATCGCGGTCGTGATGGGCATTTTCTCCCGCGAACATCTCGCCGGCATCATGCTTCTCGGCGCGCGACTTTCCGGGCGCATCTACGGATCGGTTGAGCAAAACGCGCTGCAGGTGCTGTGCGGTCAGCTCGCAGTCGCGATCGATAACGCGCAGCTCTTCACCGAAGTGCAGAATGCGAAGATCTACAACGAGACGCTGCTGCACAACATGACGACCGGCGTTATCGCGGCGAGCGCCGAAGGGTTGATCACCGTCTTCAACCACGAAGCGGAAGAGATTACGCAGCAGCGCGCCGACGAGTTGCTCGATCGCTCCATCACGAACCTTCCGCGGCCGGTGCGCGACTTGGTCCACGAGACGTTGCGTACGGGCAATCGCCAGGAAGATCGCGAGCTTGGCTTGCAGTCCGAAGAAGGGACCGTCGTCGCGCGCGCCAGCAGCTCAGTCTTTCACGATCCAAGCGGGCACGTGCTCGGCGCGCTCGTCGTTCTGACCGACATCACGCATCTGAAGCGCCTCGAGATGCAGGTTCGCCGTAGCGATCGCCTCGCCAGTCTCGGCACGCTCTCGGCCGGCATGGCGCACGAGATCAAGAACCCGCTCGTCTCGATCAAGACCTTCGCACAGCTTCTGCCCGAACGATATCAGGACTCCGATTTCCGTGAGACGTTCTCCAATCTCATCGGGCACGAGATCGACCGCATCGATTCGCTCGTGAATCAGCTCCTGCGTTTTGCCCGACCCGCAAAGCCAGTCCTCAAGCCGTTACATATCCATGAGGTGCTTGAGAAATCGCTCATGCTCGTCGGCCACCGGCTTTATCAAAAGCAGATCAAATTATCTCGTTCCTGGAACGCTGACGTGGATACGATCCGCGCCGATGCCGACCAGATGGAGCAGGTCTTTCTCAACTTTTTCCTCAACGCGATGGACGCGATGAAGCAGGGCGGCGAACTCAATGTCTCAACCGAAATTCGCGCCGCATCGGAGTGGGCGTCGCCGATCGAAAGCATGACCGGCCATCCGCAGGATGAAATCTTGCGCGTGAGCGTGCGAGATAACGGCGAGGGAATCAAAAATGAAGACATCGCGCATGTATTTGATCCATTCTTCACAACGAAAGATTACGGCACCGGCCTTGGTCTTTCGGTTGTGCACGGCATCATTCAGGAACACGGCGGCCAAATTGAAGTAGAGAGCGAGCTCGCGAAGGGCACCGCTTTCCACATTCTGCTCCCACTCGTTCGCTTTGAGGAGGAGGTCGCCGCGGCATGATTTCTCCCCCGGTCTGCATCTTGTATTCGCAGGATGCGGACCTCGTCCGGAGGGTCAAAGCCTTCCTCCGCATCGTTGCGCAGTTGCGTCACGTCGCTGAAGCAGATCGGCTCGATGCCGTTCTGCAGCAGACCAGCCCCGCGGTCGTGTTCATTGATCTGCGCGCGAAAGATTCGCGCGATCTGCTCGATCAGGTGCAGAAGGAATTTCCTGATGTTCTGATCGTCGCGCTCGGGACTCTGCGCTCCGAGCCGATGCGTGAAGCCGAGCAATCCGGCATCTACGCGACGGAAGATTTGCAACTCGATCGCCGCCGTTTCCAGGCGCTGGTGACGCGCGCGTTCGACCATTTGCGTTTGATGCAGGAAAATCGCGAATTGCGCGAACAATCCAGTCTCGTTCCTGTGCCTGAACCACCGCGGCGTCTCGAAGTTCCGACCAACGGTTACGGAAACTCGATGCCGCTCCTGCGCTTTCCGCGGGTCTTCCGGCGTTTCGACAATGTTGAGACATTGCTCGCTACCGTAGTCGAAGGCGTAGCTGACGCGGCGGGTGTTACGCGTGTCGGTATTTTCTCGCGCATCCGCGGGAGCGATCGCTATCGCCTGCGCGCAGGCCTGCGTTGTCTGCCGGAGAGCTACGACATCGAATTCGGAGAGCGCGATCAGCTTGTGCGCTGGTTCGAATTGCACGCGCACCTGATCTGCCGAAGCAACCTCCCGCATGCCACGGATCAAGCGCAGCGCGGGCTCATGCGCCGTGCGCTCGACACTTTTGGCGCGGAAGTGATCGTGCCGTTGCACGCCCGCGGTCGAATCATCGGCTGGCTCTTCTTTGGTCATCGCGTGACGGGACAACGCTTCGAGTATCACGATCTCGAGAACCTCATGATTCTCGCCGAGCACGTCTCGACGGTGCTCGAGAACGCGTTGCTCTACGAAGAAGTCACGGTGCAAAAAACGCTGGCCGAGACTTTGTTGAAATCGATTCCGCCGGGCATCGTTGCGACCGACGAAGAGGCGATCATCCGCTGGTTCAATCCGACTGCCGAACAGATTCTCGGCGTGCGCGCGCAGGATGTTTTGAACCAGCCAGTCGAAGCCGCTGGGACGCGGCTCGCATCGTTCCTCCGCGAAACGCTCGAAGCGAAATCGCATCTTCCGCCGCAGCAATGGATCGACCCGAACACACGCCGTTCGCTCGCCGTGGAGACGCGTCGTCTGATGGATCAACGGACGCCGCTCGGCGCGGTGGCGGTGGTGCACGATCTGACGGGCGAAGAAAGCCTCCGCCAAAAACAGGATCTGGTAGATCGCGCCGCTTTTTGGACTGACCTGGCCGCGAGCATGTCGCACGAGATTCGTAATCCCCTGGTTGCGATCAAAACATTCGCGCAACTTCTGCCCGAGCGTTTCGAAGACCTCGATTTCCGGCGTGAGTTTAATGATATCGTCGTCGGCGAGATCGATCGTCTCGACAAAATCATCAATCAGATCAACGACTTTGCGCATCCGCCGGAGCTCGTGATGAAGCCGATCGACTTGAAAATCTCTGTGAAGAAAGCGGTCGAAGTTGCGCGCGAAAGATTCCACACTAACGGCACGCCGGTCGACATCAGCATGCCTAACGACTTGCCGCGCGTGCTGGGCGATGAGATTGCGCTGACAGAAGCGTTCGCGCATCTCGTGGCGAACGCCGCCGAGGCGACCAACGGTCAGCCGAAACCAAAGATCACATTGGCGGCCAAGCCTATCCGTCAGGGCGATGCGACCAGCGGCGTTGTCGTCACCGTGCAGGACAACGGCACCGGCATTTCGCCCGACCTGAAGGACAAAATCTTCTCGCCGTTCTGCACGACGAAGGCACGCGGGATGGGACTCGGTTTACCTATCGTCAAGCGCACTGTGTTCGATCACAACGGCCGCGTTGATATCGATTCAAACCCGCACGGCACTTCCGTCAGTGTGATGCTGCCAGTGCCCGACGAACGCCTGATTGGGTAGGCGTCCGGCTTTCCTCTTTTCCGCCGGCGGCGTTCGGCTATAGCTTCGTCCTCACATGATCGTCACCACGCAACAACTCTACAAAGTCGCCTATAAGAAATTCGCGGTCGGCGCTTACAACATTAACAACCTCGAGCAGACGATGGGGCTGTTCCGCGGTTGCATGCAGAGCAAGGCGCCGTTCATCATTCAGCTTTCGAAAGGTGCGCGGAACTACACGGACAAGCGCATGTTGGAAGCGATCATCCGCACTGCCGAACAGATTTTCCCTGAAGCGATTTTCGCGGTGCATCTCGATCACGGGGATGAGCAGACCTGCTACGACTGCATCGACTCCGGCTTCTACAGCTCGGTCATGATCGACGCGAGCCACGAGTCGTTTGAGGAGAACGTCGCAATCACGAAGCGCGTGGTCGATCGCGCGCACGCCAAAGGTATCAGCGTGGAGGCGGAACTGGGAATGCTCGGCGGCGTGGAAGAAGACATCAAGGTCGACGAAGGACACGCCTGCCTAACGAATCCCGACGAAGCGGTGGACTTCGTGAAGCAGAGCGGCTGCGACTCGTTAGCCGCGGCGATCGGCACCAGTCACGGCGCTTACAAGTTCAAGGGACAACAGTCGCTCCGATTCGATGTCATCGAAGCGATCTCGAAGAAAATTCCGGGGATGCCGATCGTGATGCACGGCAGCTCGAGCGTGCCGGTTGAAGAAGTTCAAAGAATCAATGCGGCCGGTGGAAAGCTTGATCCGAGCGCGCGCGGTGTCGCTGAAGATGAGTATCTGCCAGCAGCGAAACTCGGCGTGACGAAGGTGAATATCGACACCGATGGCCGCCTCGTTTGGACACGCGTGCATCGCGAGTTCTTTCGCGATAAACCGTCGGAATTCGACTTCCGCCCGCCGGGGAAAATCTTCATGCAGGCCTACGCTGATTTCATCGCGCACAAGAACGAGAAGCTCGGCTCGGCCGGACAACTCGATGCGGTGCGGGCGAGTTTGTAACGCGTGACCTTCACCCTCAACGAGCTCGCCAAGATGAGCGGCGGCGAGTTGATCGGCGATGGCGCGCAAGTGATCACGGGCGCGGCGTCGCTCCCGGAAGCGCGCCCCGGCGATGTCACCTTCTTCGCCGATCCGCGCTATATGACGCAGTTGCGCAAGACGAATGCGTCGGCTGCGTTTGTGCCGGTTGATTTCGCGGAGCCGATCACGCCAGCGCAGATCCGCGTCACGCATCCAGCGAAGGCATTCGAGCAGGTTGTTTTGAAGCTCGCGCCGGAGCCGGTCCGCTTCGCGCCGGGTGTTCATCCAAGCGCGGTCATCGCGGGCGATGCGGTGATTGATCCGACCGCATCGATTCAGCCGCTCGCCGTCATTGAACCTGGCGCGAAGATCGGCGCGAA
>JBJMWV010000328.1:0-8685 GCA_045809985.1 Chthoniobacterales bacterium
GAAGTCGAGGCCGCGTGTTCGCGGGCGATCATCATCGATCGCGGACGGATCGTGGCGAACGGAACACCGGATGAATTGAAGGCTCGTAGCGATCACGCCGGTGCGGTGACCTTGCGTCTGCTCGATGGCAACTCACCACTCGTTAGGCAGAAGCTTGATGCGCTTCCGGCGGTGCAGCGCACGATGGTCGTGAGCGACTCACCGCTGACCGTGCGGGCTCTCGCGCGCAAGAACGGTACGCGCGGTGATCTGGCGCGCGCGATCAGCGAAGTTGCGCTGCGCGAGCGTTGGCGCGTGGAAGAGTTGCACACGGAAGAAGGCCGGCTTGATGAGGTTTTCCGCAGCATCACGCAGCCGGAAGCGGAGGCGAGTCGCAAATGAGCGAAGCGGTTGCTAACAACTCGTTCGTGACAGCGACAACGCCGCGCGGCTCGGACGCGCTGCGTCACATCTGGACGATCGCGAAACGCGAGATCGCTGGCTATTTCGCTTCACCCGTTGCCTACGTCTTCATCGTCATCTTTCTCCTGCTCTCCGGGTTCTTCACCTTCATGGTCGCGGGATTCTTCGAGCGCGGTCAGGCGAATTTGCTGTCGTTCTTCGCCTGGCATCCGTGGCTCTACTTATTCCTCGTTCCCGCTGTCGGAATGCGGATGTGGTCGGAGGAACGACGACTCGGCACGATTGAATTACTCCTCACGATGCCGATCACGCCGTGGCAGGCGATCGTCGGGAAATTTCTCGCTTCATGGCTCGTGCTCGCGCTCGCGCTCGCGCTCACCTTTCCAATCGTGATCACGGTCAATTACCTTGGTCATCCGGATAACGGCGTGATCCTGGCCAGCTACATCGGCAGCCTTCTCCTTTGCGGCGCTTATCTCTCGATCGCCGCGATGACTTCGGCGATGACGCGTAACCAAGTCGTCAGCTTCATCCTCTCGTTAGTCATTTGCGTCTTCCTCATCCTCGCGGGCTGGCCGCCGGTGACGAACCTGCTTACGCAGTGGGCGCCGTCCGGACTGGTCGAGACGATCGCGTCGTTCAGCGTGATGACGCATATCGAGGGAATCGAGAAAGGTGTGCTCGATCTGCGCGACATTCTCTTCTTCATGTCGGTGATCGTCTTCTGTCTCTTCACGACGAGCGTGATCCTTCGCGCGCATCGCGCCGGATAAGCGCCGCTCAGATTGATGAACAAGAAACCGTTCGAGACATATCTCTATTCCACGATCGGGATTGTGGCGGTCGCGTTGATCCTGATTGCGCTGAATTTCATCGCGGGCCGCGCACGTGCGCGAGTCGATCTCACCGCGGAAAAGGCCTACACGCTTTCGCCGGGAACGAAGGCGATCCTCGCGAAACTCGATACGCCGGTGCAGCTCCGTTTCTACTGCACAAAGAACACGGCCAACATGCCGGTCTTCCTGACGAACTACGCGCAGCGGATCGATGATTTGCTGACGGAGTATCGGCAGGCTTCGAAAGGGCAGATCGAAATCCAGCGCCTCAATCCGGAGCCAGATTCTGATGCAGAAGATTCTGCGCGACTCGACGGAATCGAGCCGCAACAACTGCGCGCCGGTGACCGACTGTATCTCGGCTTGAGCATCGCGATGCTTGACCAGAAGCAGGCGATTCCGTTTCTCACTCCGGACCGCGAGCGTCTTCTTGAATACGATATCTCGCGCGCGATTGCCCGCGTTGCGACGCCGGAGAAGCCGGTCGTCGGCGTGATGAGCGCGTTGCCTGTCATGGGTCAGACGAACCCAATGATGCGGCGCAACGCGATGCAGCAGCAGCAACCGCCGTGGGCTTTCATTTCCGAGCTGAAGCGGGACTTCAACGTGAAGCAGATCGAAATGACGGCGACCGAAATTCCGGCGGACGTGAAGACGCTGATCGTGATCCATCCGAAGGGAATTCAGGAAGCGGCGCAGTACGCGATCGATCAATTCGTGCTGCGCGGCGGGAAGCTCGTCGCGTTCGTCGATCCACTCGCGATCCTCGATCGGCCGCCGATGCAAACGAGTACAATGCCGCCGCAGAGCAGCTCGACGCTCGATACGTTGTTCAAGGCCTGGGGCGTTGGCTTCGACGCGACAAAGGTGGTCGCTGATCTCGAGCATTCCGCGCGGGTTGAGGAAGGACCGAACCCGGCGGTGCTCGCTTTGAACGAGACCGCAGTGAACAAGGATGACGTCGTGACGGCGGATGCGGACAACCTGGTGATGGCTTTCAGCGGCGCGTTCACCGGCACGCCGGCGGAAGGCCTAACGAGAACTGTGCTTCTGCAAACATCGAAGCGCTCCGGGTTGGCCGATCCGATGATGGCCGCGATGAGCGGTCCGCAGCTCGCCTCCGAGATCACGCAAACCGGCACCGAATACCCCGTCGCGATTCGTTTGACTGGCAAGTTCAAGAGCGCATTTCCGCAAGGCAAACCGCAGGCTTCACCGACGCCGGCTCCGTCGCCTAACGAGCAGAAGCCGCCGGAAAATCCACCGGCCGAGAACAGCCTGAAGGAATCGGCGCAGCCGACGACCGTCGTGCTCGTGGGCGATGCGGACATGCTCCAGGACCAGCTTTCGGTTCGCGAAATTGGCGGAATGGGCCAGCGCATGGTGATGCCGATCAACAGCAACCTGAGTCTTGCGCAAGGCGTGGTCGAGCAACTCGCGGGCGATAGCAACCTCATCGCGGTGCGCAGCCGCGCTTCACGCGAGCGGCCATTCACTGTCGTGCAAAAGATGCAGGCTGATGCGGAAGCGAGTTACCGGAGCAAGATCAAAGAGCTGGAGACCAGCCTCGCGGACACGCAGCGGAAGGTGAATGACCTGCAGCGCGCGAAGGAAGGCAATCAGCGCTTCATCCTTTCGCCGGAACAACAAACTGAGCTGGCCAACTTCCGCAAAACCGAGGCGGACGTGAAGGGGCAGCTCAAGACGATGCGGCGACAGTTGCGCGGTTCGATCGACTCTCTCGAGAACCGGTTGAAGTGGATCAACATCGCCGGCATGCCGCTCGCGGTCATCGTCGTCGGTCTGATCTTCACCGCGGTGAAGCGCAAACGAACCGCAGCGGTATGAAGGCGAAGCAGCTCGTCATTGTTCTCGTCCTGCTCGCCGTGCTCGGCGGTGCGGCGCTTTGGCTGAGCAAGCGGAACGAGGCGAGCTGGAGTAGCACCGCCACGCGCGCCGACGCGAAGGTGATCACGTTTCCCCTTAATGATGTCTCGCAGATCACAATCAAAGACGCGGGCGCGGAGACGAACCTGATCAAAAAGGAAGAACTCTGGACCGTCAGAGAGCGTGATTATCCGGCCGATTTCGACAAAGTTAGTTTTCTCGTCAGGCGACTGTGGGAACTCAAGCCGGTCCAGCAAGTGAAAGCTGGCGCATCGCAACTCGGGCGGCTGCAACTCACGCCGCCAACGGCCGAACCAACCAGCGGAACCTCAATTGAATTGAAAGGCGCAGGCGACAAGCGACTCGCCGCAGTCTTGTTAGGCAAAAACCAACTGCGCGAGGTGGAGCAAGGCGGCTATCCGATCGGCCGCTACGTCATGCCTGAGGATGGATCGAACCATGTCTTCATGATCTCGGAGATGTTCGCAGATCTGCAGACGAAGCCCGAGCAATGGGTCAGCCGCGAGTTCACCAAGGTCGAGAATCCTAAGCTGATCAGCCTAACAAGTCCTGACCCGGGAATGAATTGGACGCTGATGCGCGAGAGCGCGACTGCGGAGTGGAAGCTGGCCGATCCCAAGCCGGGTGAGGAATTCGATCCGAGCAAAGTCTCGGCTTTGACGGGTGCGTTAAGTAATCCCGCTATGACAGATGTCCTGCCGGCGGATACACCGGCGATTGAGCAACCGACCGTGGCACGCGTCGAGACGTTCGATGGCTTGATCTACGAGATCCGCATCGGAAAATTGAGTGGGGAAAATTATCCGGTGCTTGTGTCTGTGTCCGGTGAAGTGGCGAAGCAACGTACACCCGCGGCGGATGAAAAGCCCGGAGACAAAGCACGCTTAGATCAGGAATTTGAGGCCAGGCAAAAGCAACTCACGGATAAGCTCGCGAAAGAGCAGAAACTTCAGGGCCGGCAATATCTTCTCGCAAAGATCACGCTCGATCAGGTGTTGAAAGATCGCAGCGCGTGGATGATGGCGAAGCCGTCGCCATCACCTGCTCTTCCTCCCGCGCCGGTAACTTCACCTGCTCCAGCCGCTGCGCCGAAACCGGCGTCACCGACGCCGAAGAAGAAGTAGCTCAGGCGTGCATCACGTCGCGGTGCGGCGCGGGCGCGGTGGAGAGCGGCTTCAGTCCGGGATGATGCGCTTCATCCTTCAGCAGCTGAGTCAACGAGGCGAGTGCAGTCCCCCAGACCAGGTGCGCGCCGATCATGAGTAAATTCCTTTTCACCGGATGATCACTCGCGGCCTTGAGAATGCCGGCGCCGGGTAGCCACCCGAGATAACTTCCCGCCCACAACAGCAGGCCGGCGGTGATGCCTTTAGCTAGCGCGGGCGCAGGAATCTCATCACTCACTGCGCCGTAAATCGCGCCAGCCGCGCCGCCGTAGCCGAAGTGGCCGAGCAACGTCGCCGCCGATCGCATCTCGGAATTCATGTGCTTCGAAAGACCAACTTCACGCGCCAGCTTCATCGTGATCTCGCGCGGCGGAAGCGGATATCGTTCGCGCATGGGCAGGCGGCGATGCCAGAGAATCATCGCCGCGGTCATTGGTCCCGTCGCCACGACACCGGCAACAAGCCCGATGACCGCGCCAAGTGCAGTTCGTTCAGTCGCGTCGCTCACGCTTCTATTTCGCTGCTCGCGTCCGACTTAGTCGTGAACTCCGATTGAATAGTGCACCGACTCCACCTGCCCGTTGCATAGCGCGACTGATTGTGGAAAACGTTGCAGGTTCAGCAGAGCTGCCGGGGTCAATGTCGAAAGCCACCTTCCCAACCGACGTGCGTGAGGCCGAGGAGCGCTTCCGGCTCCTCGTCGAAAGCGTTTCCGACTACGCGATCTTTATGCTCGATCCGGAAGGGCGGATCGCGACGTGGAACAAGGGTGCACAGCGGCTCAAGCAGTACACAGCTGACGAAATCATCGGGCAGCACTTTTCGAAATTCTATCCGGCCTCGGACAACGCAGCGCGGAAGCCACAGAGGGAACTCGAGATCGCAATCGCCGAAGGCCGCGTGCAGGATGAAGGCTGGCGTATTCGGAAGGATGGCTCGCGGTTTTGGGCGCTGGTGGTGATCACCGCGTTGCGTGACAAAAGCGGAACGCTCGTGGGGTTTGCCAAAGTCACCCGCGACCTGACGGAACGCCGCGCCGCGGAGGAGGAGTTGCGCCAGAGCGAAGAACAATTTCGCCTGCTCGTGGAGCGCGTTGAGGAGTACGCGATTTATCTGCTCGATCCGTCGGGGCGTGTTGCGAGCTGGAATTCCGGCGCGGCGAAGATCAAGCAATACGCTGCGGAGGACATCATCGGGAAACACTTCGCGTGTTTCTACACGGCGGAAGACGTTGCGGCGGGACGGCCGCAACAAAACCTCGAAGCCGCGATGCGACTCGGCCACTTTCGCGACCAGGGCCTGCGCGTGCGCAAGGATGGTTCGACCTTCCAAGCGGATGTGGTGATCACAGCGTTGCGCGATGCGTCTGGGCGGCTGCGCGGTTTTTCGAAAGTTACGCGCGACGTCTCTGATCAGCTGCGCGCGCGCGAGATGGAAGCCGAGAAGATCGCGGCGGAGAAAGCGAACAAGGCGAAAGATGAATTTCTCGCGACGCTGAGTCACGAATTGCGCACGCCACTCACTCCGGCGTTAGCAGCCGCGAGCTTCATGGCGGAGAACCTCTCGGAGCTACCGGAGAAGTTCACGAACGACGTGCACGTGATTCGGCGCAACGTGCAACTCGAGGCGCGCCTGATCGATGATCTGCTCGACCTGACGCGCATCAGCACGGGAAAAATCGAGCTCCATCTTTCCTGCGTGGATGCGCATGCCATCGCGCACGATGCGCTCGCCATCGCGCAATCGGACATTCACCGAAAGGGCTTGCGCGTCACGACGCACTGGGCGGCCAACGAACATTTTATCTGGGCCGATGCGGTGCGGATCGAGCAGGTCCTTTGGAACCTGATCAACAATGCGGTGAAGTTCACCGGACCTGGCGGCGAGCTTCGGCTTCGGACGTGGAACGAAAAGGCGAAGTTCTTTTTCGAAATCACCGACACCGGGATCGGCATCGAGCCGGATCGACAGCACTCACTCTTCAAGGCCTTCGAGCAGGGTGAGCGTGGAATGGCGCGGAAGTTTGGTGGTCTCGGGCTCGGGCTAGCGATCTGCAAGAACCTTGTCGAGCTGCATGGCGGCACGATCACGGTGAAGAGTCTCGGCCGCAGCCATGGCACAACTGGAACGGTCTCGTTCGATTGCTACAGCGATAGACGCACAGGTGCGACGCGATCGGAGAATTCGCGAGTCGAATCCGCACGCTCACTGCGCATCCTGCTTGTGGAAGACCACGATGATACGCGGCGAATTCTCGCCCGGCTACTCACGCACTACGGACATCACATCTCAGTGGCAGTCGGGGTGAGCGAAGCTCTTAGTATTTTTCGTGCGCATGAGTTCGATCTCGTGCTGAGCGACATCGGATTACCTGACGGCACTGGCTATGATGTGATCGCGGAAGCGAAACGCACGCGGCAGGTGGTCGGCATCGCACTCACGGGTTTCGGCATGGCGGAAGATGTTCGCCGGAGCAAGGAAGCTGGCTTTGACTTTCACCTGACGAAGCCCGTCGACGTCGGCGAGCTGCGCACGATGCTGCAGAAAGTCTAACGAGCGATCGGCGACTCGTTAGGCTGCGCTAAGGAGCCCGCGAAGCTTTTCGAATTCGAGCGGCTTGGTCAGATAATGATCGAAGCCTGCGAGGCGGCCACGTTCGCGATCTTCTTCTGCTGCGAGCGCGGTCAAAGCGACCGTGCGCGTCAGCGGCTGACGACGCTTTGCTTCGCCGATGAGCTCAAATCCGTCGCCATCCGGCAGACCGATATCGCTGACGACGACATCGAAGCGCAGATTATCGAGTAAGAGCAGCGCCTCGTGACAATTCTCCGCCGCAGCAACGTTGTAGCCGAAGCGCGCGAGCAACTTGGAGAGAGCGCTGCGCGTGTCTTCGTGGTCCTCTACAACCAGGATGTGCACACCCTCTAATCGGAGTGGAAGCACAGGTGCGTGTAGGGGAAAACGCATCACCTTGAAAACGCGGGAGATAAAATTTCTCTGGCGGACTCGCCGCTTTGGTCTTGAATTGACTCATGAAGAACTGGCCTGTCGGTCTGCTGCTGGCGCTGGTCAGTCTTTCATTGCCGCTCACGACCACAAGCGCGGAGCCGCTGCCGGTCGGATCAACCGGCACAATCACCACTGACGAACTCGCACAGACTGGTGAGTTTGATGTCGGTCCGGCACTCGTCCTAAATCGACCGGACATCTTCAGCGAAGTCGACGGTTCGGTGCTCATTCACACGCTTCCTGTCCTGACGCTCCTCGACGGGCGGCGTTTTCCGATCTCCGGCGACCTCGCGCGAATGGGAATGGCACCGCTCAATGTTTTCCCGATCGCTTTCCTGAATTCTGTCGACGTGCAGAGAGTGAGTGCGTCGCCGGTCTACGGTAGTGACGCGGCAGGTGGTGCGATTGATCTGCGCTTGAAGCGCTACTACAGCGGCGGCGAAGTCGGCGTCTTCTACGGCAAGTCGAGCGGCAAGTATGGGCGCGAAGATTTCCAGAGCTACATCATCGGGGGCGTTGGCAACGACAAGTTCAACGTCACCGTCGGCGCCTCGTACGACGAATCGCACGGCCACATTCCACACGTCCGGCCCTAACGAGTCGTCGCGCGAGTTGTTACTGCTGCTGAACCAGCAGGTGGCTTAGTTCGGACTTCGCGGCGGCATCTGCGCTCGCGTCGTCAAGTTCGCCCCAGACCGCAAGCTCGAGAGTCTGCGCGCCGCGCTCGCGTCGGCCAGAAAAGACGCGGTTCAACCGACCGCGCATCGTCCAGTCCTCCTCAATCATCTCCTGTTTGTCGCGGAAGACAGTCCCGTCCCAATAGCAATAGTAGACATGCACCGGATCGGCGCCACCGAGGAAACGATACGCACGCGTCGGCAGAGAAACGCCACTAACCTGCAGCAACTCGAAGCGTGGCTCGCCTGTGGAAGTGAAGCCACTTGCCGGCAGACAGATGTCCGGCCGGTGAATCTTGACTGAAAGCGCGGCGGTCCGACCGGGCAGCCATTTGAAGAAGAAGAGGTTCCACTGCCGGCCAGCGTTGTCGCGCCACTCGATCGCGCGACCTTCGTTGTAGTTCAGCAGATCCGCGGCGCCTTTCGGAATCGGAATATCTTTTGTCCGGGAATCACTCGGCCACGCAATTCCCCACTGCGGCGCGACGGCGACGTGCCGTTCGCGCGCGTAGAACCACATTTCGCTGCCGCCTTCCACGACACACAGCCATGCCGCGACGCCGATAAGCATCGCAGACGGGAAGGTTGCCTGAAGCGCGGTTGCCGGTTGCATCCTCTGCACGCCACCGCGCGCGAGCACAACACTGAGCACCCACAAGGCGGCGAGACAGCCGATCATCACCGCGA
>JBJMWV010000329.1:0-6956 GCA_045809985.1 Chthoniobacterales bacterium
CGCACGCGCTCTTGCAATAAGTCCAGCGGCATTGATCCGCCGTTCAGGATTTCATCGTGAAATGCCTTGATGTCGAATTTGGCTCCGAGCTTGACCTTAGCTTCTTCGCGTAGCTTACGAATCGTTAGTTGGCCCATCTTGTAGGCCAGCGCCTGCCCCGGCCAGGCGATGTAACGATCGGTTTCTGTCTGCGCGACGGTGTCGTTCACGTCATTGGCATGCATGAACTCGATGACCTTGTCGCGGCTCCAGCCCTTGTCGTGAATGCCGGTATCGACAACGAGACGGACGGCACGAAATAGCTCGGAGTTAAGTCGGCCATAGTCGGAGATAGGATCCTTATAGAAGCCGACCTCTTTCCCGAGTTCCTCGGCGTAGAGCGCCCAACCTTCGCTATAGGCGGAGTAGAATCCGCGCAGGCGGAACTTCGGCACGTCCTGCAGCGTCTGTGCGATGCTAATCTGCATGTGATGACCCGGGACACCTTCGTGATAGGCAACCGCTTCGTCGTTCACGAGCGAACGCTTCGTAGGATCGTAGACAGCTACTACGACACGCCCGGGTCGCTTGCCGTCGGGCGTGCCGCCGACGTAGTGCGTCGCCTCCGCCTTCGCGAACTCCGGGATTGGCTCCACCGTAACAGGCGACTTGGGTAGCAGCCCGAATAGCTCCGGCAGTTTCGGCTGCATTTGGTCGATGTACTTCTTAAAGTCATCTACGATCTGCTGCTCGCTTTGCGGCTTCCACTTCTGATCGTTATTGATCGCTTCGCGGAAGCTCGCGAGATCCTTGTGGCCCTGCTCCTTTGCCAGCTTCGTCATCTCCGCAGTGATGCGCTCGACTTCTTTGAGCCCGATCTCATGCACCTCCGCGGGCGGGATGTTCGTCGTCGTCATGAACTTGACCGCTTCCGCGTAACGCCGCTTGCCGTCGGGCAGGCTTTCGACGGAGATCTCGCTCCTTCCTTTCGGCGCATACTCGGTGCGGAGGAACTCGGCGAACTTTTTGTAGGCGGGAAAGACCTCGTCGTTGATGACCTTGGTCATCTCTTCAGTTAGTCGCTTCTGGTCATCCTCAGAAATGTCCGGCGGAAACTTCTTTGTCGGCAGGAGGAATGGGTTTGCCGAGACAATGCCTTCGCATTGGCCGGGCAGCTTCTCGAGCAAGAGCTTCGGCGGCATGAGTCCGTCCTTCATCCCCTGCCGCAGCACCTCGGTCGTTTGGTCGAGCACGCGCGGGATCTGGTGCAATCGAGAAATGTAGTCCTGGTAGTGCTGCACGGAATCTAACGGCACCGAGAGCGGCAGATCGGCTAGCCCAGTGTGGACGCCGCGCTGCTGGTTCACGGGCATCTCCTGATTCTTGAGATCGTAGCTCACGTCCTCGCGCTCGAGCTGCCGCTCGAGCAGGCGATGACTGAGCAGATCCTTCTCGTCCATCCCATCAGTCGGGATCGCTTTTAGCCGCTTTAGGAAATCATCGGATTCCGCATGCTGTCGCGCGATTTCCTCGAGCGAAGCCTGCGAAAGCAGCGCGTTGTAGCGATAGTCGCCGATCGACGTCGCCTGCTCAGGAGAGTTCTTGAGGCGCGCTTCGTAAAACTCGTCAAAGAGCGCATTCTGTTTCGCGACGCGATCGCCGACCGACGCCGTCTGCCCAAACGCCTGGCTCGCCAAGGCCAGTGCAACCCCGCAGAGAATCTTTCGCATCACCGAAAATAGCATCGCATCTGCGCGATGCATGGATGGATCAAAGCTGATCGAAGTCGCGAGCCTTCTGGACCGCTGACGGAATGTCGCGCCCTTTGCTGAAGCAGCGGCTATTCGAATAGAACTTCCGCGTTGTGCACCGAAGCGGAATGAGTAGCTTCCGATCCCTCAACCGGGACGCAGCGGATTGCCTCGTGGTGTAACGGTAGCACGAGAGATTCTGGATCTCTTTGTCAAGGTTCGAATCCTTGCGAGGCAGCCAACTTCACCACGTGCCGCACATCTGCCGCACCCGCTTTTGCGCGTAACGCCAGCCGTTAAAGACGGGCTCGCCAATGTTGGCGTCCACATACAGATCGGGGCCGAACTTCACGAAGCGGTCGTAAAGTTGTTTCCCGGTGAGCTGCGCTTTGTATTGGCGGAGGAGAACCGCATCCACCAACTTGCGGCCGACTGCGACTGCTTCGTCGATCGTGC
Source organism: Chthoniobacterales bacterium (assembly GCA_045809985.1). Classification (GTDB taxonomy): domain Bacteria; phylum Verrucomicrobiota; class Verrucomicrobiia; order Chthoniobacterales; family UBA10450; genus JACCTI01. The sequence goes on from JBJMWV010000329.1 coordinate 2,187, forward strand.
CGTAAGCGCCAAGCTGGTGACGCTCTTCGCGATCACCCTCTTCATATCCTACTAACATCTTTACTGTAGGCGACGGCTTAGGCGGACCAGCGGCGCGAGGACGGTATTCTGGGGGAGAACCGTTCATATCTTCCTACTACGGACAACGTTGGAGGAGGTTCGTTGGATTTATTTCGATACACGGCAAACAAATCTCTCAGGCTGCGCCGCCGTTTGTTTCACGTCTTGCGCGGAAGAAACTCTGCAGCAGCGCGGCGCATTCGTTACGCATCACGCCAGAGGTGATGTCGCACCGATGATTCAATGTCGGGACCTGCAACAGATTCATCACGCCACCAGCCGCGCCGCCTCGTTCATCCGGACATCCGAAGATCACGCGACGCATCCGCACATGCACGAGCGCGCCGGCGCACATCGGACACGGCTCTTTCGTGACATAAAGATCGCATTCGTTGAGTCGCCAATCGCCGACCGCCGCTTCGGCTTGTGTAATGGCGAGCATCTCCGCGTGTGCGGTTGCGTCCTTCAGCATTTCGACCTGATTGTAACCGCGCGCGATGATCCGGCCGGCCTGCACGACGACCGCGCCGATCGGCACTTCCTCAGCTTTGAACGCTTTCTCCGCCTGGCGCAGCGCTTCGCGCATGAAGATGTTGTCGGCTTCGAGTTCCACGACGGCGTCAGCTAAGCGAGCGCGCGGCGTCATACAACCGCGCTCCTGAACCTCGCCGATATTCTCGTATGAAGCGCTCACTTCTCGCCTTTGTTCTTCTCGCCGCGTCACTCGCGATTTCTAACGCCGCGACGGAGCAGGAAGTGGTGAATCGTTCCGCCGCGATTCTCCGTCGCTTCCGCGCCATGCCCGAATCGCGCATTCCCGATGCGGTGTTGCGCAACGCGCAAGGTCTCGCCGTCATGACGGTGGTGAAGGCCGGCTTTGTATTCAGCGGACAGGGCGGACAAGGCGTCGTCGTCGCAAGGACCGGCGAAGGCTGGTCAGGCCCGTCGTTCATTGGGACGGGCGGTGTCGGTTGGGGCTTGCAGATCGGTGCGCAGATCACCGAATTCGTCTTTGTCCTCAATACACGCGACGCAGTCCGCGCCTTCTCCCGCAGCGGAAACGTGACGCTCGGCGGCGACATAAGCGCGGCGGCCGGGCCCGTCGGACGCGACCTGCAGGCGGGGGTGCTGCCAACAGCGGCAGTCTACACTTACAGCCGGGCGGAGGGATTATTCGCCGGTGTCTCGCTCGAAGGGCGCGTGATCGCGACGCAGAAAACCGCAAATGAGCGTTACTACGGCGGGCCAGTGACCGCATCGCAGATCCTTTCCGGGCAAATGCCAGCGCCTGGGCGGGCCGCACGTTTGCGCGCGGCACTTCGTGGTTACTGAGCGCGTATTATCTTTACAATCCGCAGGCCGATTCGCACGTTCGCACGCGTGCGTCGCGGCCTTATCATCGCCCTCGTTTTTCTCTTGGTTGCGCAGGCGCGGGCGCAGGAACAAGAGCGCAAACTTCTCGATCGAATTCTGAAGCCGGACACGACGCTGCAGAGTGCGGAGCAGAACAAGCAGTTCATCGCCAGCGGCGAAGTTGTGACCAAGAAAGCGCCGACGCGCTGGTTTCTCTTCAAGAAGAGATCAGCCGAGAAGGAATATGCGGGCGTGAAAAATTTTCAGGCGAAAGAGTTCTCAACCACGACTTCACGTTACGCCAATCAGCAGGCGGATACGTCGACACGCCACAAGCTGAGCAAAGTCGACGAGCCATATCGCACGACCGCTTACGTCACGCGCAACGCCCACGACAGCAGCAAAGTTGCGGAGACTTCTGATTACAGCGACGTGCGCCCATTCCTGGTCAAGGGCAAGAGCCAGAACTCTCTCAATTCGCATGATCGTCCAATGACGATCGACGAGGTGCGCGAGCTGTTGAACAAGAACAAATAGTCGCGACCGTCAGCGCGCGACATGGAACCGAAGGAGGCGCTTCGTCAACTTGAGCAGGGCGCGGCGCAGATCATCAGCCGCGAAGAACTGCTCGCCAAGCTCTCGTTAGGCCGGCCACTACGGGTGAAGCTCGGCGTCGATCCGACGACGGCGGACCTCCATCTCGGCCACGCCGTCGTATTGCGGAAGCTCCGGCAATTCCAGGATCTCGGGCATGAAGCGATCCTGATCATCGGTGATTTCACCGCGATGATCGGCGATCCAAGCGGGCGCTCGGCCACTCGTCCGCAGCTCACGCGCGAGCAGGTCTCACAGAATGCTGAGTCATATCGGGAGCAGGCATTCAAGATTCTGAACCCGGAGCGGACGCGCCTGGTCAACAACGGCGACTGGCTCGGCAAAATGGGGTTCGAGGAAGTGATCCGCCTCAACAGCCTCGTTACAATTCAGCAGATGCTGCAGCGCGAAGATTTCCGCGAGCGCATGGACAAGCAGCAACCGATTCATGCGCACGAGATTCAATATCCGATCATGCAGGGCTGGGACTCGGTGATGACCGAAGCGGACGTTGAGCTCGGCGGAACGGATCAGCTTTTCAATAATCTCGTCGGCCGCGATCTGCAGCGACACCAAGGCCAGCCTGAACAGGTCGTCCTGCTTCTGCCAATCCTCGAAGGGCTCGATGGCGTGAAGAAGATGAGCAAGAGTCTCGGCAACTACATTGGCCTGACCGAAGCGCCTAACGAGATGTTCGGCAAAATCATGAGCATCTCGGACGAGTTGATGTCGCGGTTCTACGAGCTGCTGTTGCACCGCGCCGTTCCCACCGAATTGCATCCGCTTGAAGCGAAGAAGCAGCTCGGCCTTGAACTCGTCTCGACATACCACTCCGCCGCCGAAGGAACGAAAGCAGCGGACGGTTGGACAGCACGCTTCAGTGAACGACGCCTCTCCGATGCGGATCTCCCGACCTTCAGCGCTGAACCGGCCGATGCGGTTTCGATTGTCGCTGCAGCGTACGCGCAAGCCTTCTCGCTCGTGAAATCGCGCGGCGATGCGCGCCGTCTGATTGAGCAAGGCAGCGTCCAGTTAGATGGAACGAAGCTGACGGACCCAAAAATCACCATCACGCTACAGCCCGGCCAGATCCTGCGCCTCGACAAGACGCGCGCGGTAAAGATCGCCTAACGAGTACAAGAAAAAGCGCGGAGTCCGTAGACTCCGCGCTTCTCCCTCTATCCTGTTGTTCCCTAAGCAGTCGCGTGTTCGAGAATTGGGATCACGGCCGGACGCTCCACGACCGGTGCCGCGATTCCTTCGAAGTGCGCACGGATGCTCCGCAACTCCGACGTCACGAATGCATCCACGAACCGGAACTTCCGGTCGAGCCACGCGAAAAGCTTGTTCTTGATCTCGTAGTGCACCGCCAGCGTGACTTCGGTGCAGTTCGGCTTGATCTGCGTGAAGTCGACGATCCCCATCACGTCGATGTTCCCGCCACTTGATTCGAACGCGACCTGGTTCGCTTCGTCCGTGTCCGCTGCGAGCAGGACTGTCCGTGCTTCAAAGCCGAGCGGGCCGCGGAAGCTGAAGTCCACCGTCTTCGATGAGGTCACCGTTGCCTTCGTCACCATGACAAACTGGCGACGGTAAGTTTGGATGCTGGAGAGGCGCGCTTTGCATTCCGCCAGCGACTGACTCATGTGCAGTGTTTTTTGTAGGAGCATAGTGGTGTGGTTGTTCGATGCCCCTTTTAGCAATCCAGATGCCGACCTGCCTTTACGAGGGAAACGCCTCTGTCACGTCACGGAAAAGTGTCAGTATCGTTACACGAGTGTTCGATTTGAACACTCACTCGGCTGACACTCGGACGCTCCGAAATCAGGCGGCGCGGGCCTGATCGCGCGCGATCCACTGCATCATCGACTCCCAAATCCGGCGCCCATCCGTGCTGCCGAGCCGCGCTTCCGAAGCGCGATCCGGGTGCGGCATCAGGCCAAAGACGTTGCCCTCGCGATTGCAGATCCCGGCAATGTTTTCGAGCGAGCCATTCGGGTTCGCGGCGGGCGTCGCTTCGCCGTTTTCGTCGACGTAACGAAGCACCACCTGCCGGTTCGCATTGAGTTGCCGCAACGTCTCGTCATCCGCGAAGAAGCAGCCCTCGCCGTGAGCGATCGGTATGCGTAGGAGCGTCCCCTTCGGTATGCCGATCGTAAACGGTGAGCTGTCGACTTCGACGCGGAGCGTCACCGTCTGGCAGACGAAATGAAGTGAGCGATTACGAACCAGCGCACCCGGAAGCAGACCCGCTTCGCAGAGGATTTGGAATCCATTGCACGTGCCGATGACCAGCTTGCCGGCTTTCGCCTGATCGATCACGGCGCGCATGATGGGCGAGAAGCGTGCGATCGCGCCGCAGCGCAGATAATCACCGTAGGAAAACCCGCCGGGCAACACGATCGCGTCATAACCCGCGAGCGACGTCTCCTTATGCCAGACGTAATCGGCGGTCGCGCCGTCGACGCCGTTCAGCGCCGCGATGCAATCCTGATCGCAGTTTGATCCTGGAAATTGAATGACGGCGAACTTCACGCTTTCGCCTCCCCTTTGCTCAGTTGGTAATCCTCGATCACAGGATTCGAGAGCAGATCGTGACAGAGCTGATGAAGCTTCGGCTCGAGCGCGGACTGATCGCCGTCGACTTCGATCTCGAGATACTTACCGATCCGCACACTGCGGACTTCCGGCATCCCGAGATGCTGCATTGCCTCGCAAACCGCCGCGCCTTGTGGATCGAGGACGGCAGCTTTCGGAGTCACG
>JBJMWV010000330.1:0-3442 GCA_045809985.1 Chthoniobacterales bacterium
AGCCGGAATGAGCGAAGCCGATGCGCGTCGCGCGGCGTTGGTCGAACTCGGCGGTGTCGAGCAGGTGAAAGAAGAGGTCCGCGCCGGACGCGCCGGCTTCGCGCTCGAGACGTTCCTGATGGATGTCCGCTACGGCTTCCGCGCGGCGCGCATCCTCTTCGCTCATTCCTGCTTTCACCTTTGCGTCGGTCAGGAGTTCGAGATGTGAAGCGAGCTCAGCGGAGAGATCGCGCTCGACGTGAGCTTTGCCGGTTAAGTTGCGGACGAAACTCCGCAGACGTGAAGTGATCATGGTCAGGTTGCGCGCAAGGCGCTGCCGATCGCAGCGGAGATGCGCTGCCAATCGTTGGTTTCGACTTCGAGTTGGTTCCGGCCAGCTTTGGTCAGGCTGTAAAACTTCGCGCGTCGTTTGTTCTCCGATTCGCCCCATTCGGACTTCAGCCAGCCGGCTTCTTCCATCCGATGGAGCGCGGGGAAGAGCGAACCCGGTTTCACGTCGAAGGTCCCTTTTGTGATCTGGTTGATTCGGTTCGAAACTCCGAGCCCGTGCAGCGGCTGCACCGAAAGCGCTTTCAGCACGAGCAAGTCGAGCGTTCCCTGAAGCAGATCGGCGGTGAATTCGTCGTCGCGTTCGCTCATATCGATTGTCTGTAGGAGCGATGATGCCGCGGCTCCTATAGATTGTCAATAGGAGACTCAGGCGATTGTTTCGCCGAGTCGACGACCAGATCAACCCACTCCGGAAGCGGTTTGCAGAGGGTGGCGTGGCCGGTGCCGATCTTCTGCTCAAGTTCCTTGTGCCGGTTACTTCGGATGTGTCGGGTGAATGCCTTGCGCCTCAGTGATCTGGCCGTGGAAATAAAAGACACAGCGAGTCGCCGGATCGACCCTGATCTGCGGCTCCGGCAGTTGCGTTAGATCCGGTGGAGTGGGGTTGAGGGCTTGCCAACAGCGGTCGCGAGCAACTGCACCGCAAAGCACCCATGCGCCAGAGAGCGAGAGAGGAATCGCGTCATACGGGTCGAGCTTAGCCCCGCGAAGACAGCGTGACCACGGTCGTCTCGAATGCGCAAATCCAGCAGCTACTTACCCGCACATTGTGAAGCATTTGCGCAGCAGAACAGCTGTTACTTTTTAGCAAAAAAAACTCTTGCGAGGCCCGCCACTTGCATCGATATGGGGCGCTCCCAATGCGAAAACTGACCACATTACTCCTCACCTCAAGCCTCGTTCTCGCCGCTTCCCTCCAAGCCGCCAACCGAACATTCGCCCCCGTTACAAACAAGCCGTTCTCCTATACAGACGGCAGCGGCAAATCAATTTCCGTCCCTCTGGTGGATGACTCCGCGAAGCGGAAGCTGAGCGCACCGGTCGCGAAAGTTGATCCGAGCCTCAGTGTAACGCTCGTCCGCGCGGCTTCGATCGCTCAAGAGCGCGCCTATGCCCACTCAAAGAAGCGGTGCTGGCATTTCGTGAAGGAAGCTCTCGTCGCCTCCGGAGCAGTTTCCTCCTACCCCGGGACGGCTCTCGCGAAGCAGGCAGGCGACGAATTGGTCGGCAAGTTCGGTTTTAAAAAGCTCGCAATCAATGACCCGTATGCTGCTCCGATCGGTGCGGTGCTGGTCTACGGCGGCAAAGGTGCCGGCCATGTCGAAATCCGGAACAAGACCGGATTTGTGAGCGACTTCCGCGCGCAGCTTCCCTCGAAGCGCAAGCTGATCGGCGTCTACGCGAAAGCGTAAGCGGCGGCGGAAGCGGCATTCGTCCGCGTGAAGCTCTATAATTTCTGGCAAGAAATTGCTTGCCGCTGCCGGGGAATTTCGTCATAACCACGGCCGTTGAAAGCAGTTACTTTTCTCGCAGTCGCGGCTTTCACGTTTGCTTCCTTCAGCGGTATCGCGCAGGCGAAAACCGGCAGCCATTCGAATCGGAGCCACTTCTTCTACAAGGATAAGAAGGGCCGCATCAAGTCCGCGGATGTCGTCGATCGTTACCGGCGGGACCGGATCGTTTACCCGTTGGCCAAAGTCGATCCGCGCCTGGATAAGCGGATGGTCCGCGCAGCCAGCATCGCGCAGGAACGCGCGCGCGCGCATTCACGCTCCGCGTGCTGGCATTACGTAAAAGAAGCGCTGCTCGCGTCGGGCGCAGTCGATAGCCGACCGAAGTCAGTTTACGCGAAAGAAGCCGGCGAGGAACTAGTTCGCTCCTACGGCTTCAAGAAACTTTCCATTCGTGATCCCTATCAAGCGCCCGTCGGTGCCGTTCTCGTTTACGGCGCTCGGCGGGCCGCGGGTCACGTCGAGCTGCGGACCAAGACAGGTTTCGTGAGCGACTTCCGCAACAAGGAGCCGTCGCGTCGTCCGTTGATTGGCGTTTACGCGAAGATCTAGCGGCGAGCCGCTACTCGACGGTTACGCTCTTCGCCAGGTTCCGCGGCTTATCGACGTCGCGGCCGAGTTCAACCGCGAGATGATACGCGAAGAGCTGCAGCGGAATAACCGTCAGGATCGGGCTGATGAATTCCGGAGACGACGGAACGGTGATGACGTCGTCGGCGACGTTGCGCATGCGCTCCGCGCCTTCTCCGCTCGTGATTACGATCACCGGACCTTTGCGCGCTTTCACCTGTTCGATGTTGTTGATGTTCTTCGACAAAACGGTGTCGTCCGGCGCAATGAAGATGGACGGAAGGTCCGGCCTAACGAGTGCAATAATGCCGTGCTTCAGCTCGGCGCTCGGATGACCTTCGGCGTAGAGATACGTGATCTCTTTGACCTTCAGCGCCGCTTCAAGTGCGACCGGGAAATTATACTGCCGGCCAAAGAACAACATGCCGGAAACAGATGCATATTTCTTCGCGATGGCCTTGATTTCATTGCTTAGCTCAAGCGCCTTTTCGATCTGCTGCGGCAAACATTCGAGCGCTTCGATGATTTGCGAACCTTCCGAAGTCGAGAGATTCCGCATACGGCCTAACAACAGGCCGATCAGCGCCATGATCGTCACCTGCGAAGTGAAAGATTTCGTCGCTGCGACGCCGATCTCCGGCCCGGCGTGCATGTAAACCCCGCCGTCACTTTCGCGGCCGATCGTGCTCGCGACGTTGTTGCAAATACCGAGCGTCCGATAGCCTTTGCGTCGGCTCTCGCGTAACGCGCCGAGTGTGTCCGCCGTCTCGCCGCTTTGACTGATCGCGAAGACGAGCGTGTCGCGCGTCATCGGTGAATTGCGATGGCGAAACTCACTCGCGAATTCCACTTCCGTCGGAATCCCGGCGAGATGCTCGATGATGTACTCGCCGATCATCGCCGCGTGCAGGGCAGTGCCGCAGCCGGTGAGAACAATGCGACCGACATCGCGCAATTCCGCGGCGGTCATTTCGAGGCCGCCGAGTTTCGCGCTGCAATCATCGCCGCTCAGCCGGCCGCGCATCGCGTCG